>NZ_JBNFNU010000218.1:0-7177 GCF_057364445.1 Xanthobacter sp. BG11Y11_SDJG | reverse complement strand
TACCGCGCAGCGGGTCCGCGCGCGCCGGCGCGGCGGGCGCGCGGCCGGATGTGCCACAAGTTCGCCTTTTTTCTTGCCGGTTCGGCGGCGTGGCCCTGATCGTCCATGGCGTGCTCCACCGACCTCCCTCCGCCGCCGCGCCCGGCCGCCAGCCGATCCTGAACGTGCCCGGCATCATCGCGGCGCTGACGCTGCTGCTGATCGGCGTGCACGCGGTGCGCACGCTGCTGCTGAGCGAGGCGGCCGACATCGAGGTGCTCACCTATTTCGCCTTCATCCCGGTGCGCTATTCCATTCCGGAAGCCTTCGGACTGCCGGACGGCATCGGACCCAGGCCTGGACCTTCGTCAGTTATGCCCTGCTGCATGCCAACTGGCTGCACCTGGGCGTGAACCTCGTCTGGCTGCTGGCCTTCGGCACGCCGGTGGCGCGGCGCTTCGGCAACTGGCGCTTCGCGGTGTTCTGTGCGGTGACGGCGGCGGCGGGGGCGCTGGCGCACCTCGTCACCCATCCCGACGGCCTGATGCCGCTGGTCGGCGCTTCGGCTGCGGTTTCGGGGGCCATGGCCGCGGCGGTGCGCTTCGCCTTCGCGCCGGGTGCGGCGCTGTCCTCCGATCGCGGCCGCCATGCCGATCACCAGCCCGCAGGTTCGCTGATCGAGAATTTCCGGGACGGCCGCGTGCTGGTGTTCGTGGGCGCGTGGGTCGCGCTCAACCTCCTGTTCGGTCTCGGCGTCTCCATGCCCGGCGCCGAGGATGCGGAGGTGGCCTGGCAGGCCCATATCGGCGGTTTTGCCGCCGGCCTGCTGCTGTTTGCCCTGTTCGACCCGGTGCCGCGCCGCAGGGTCGCCTGACGCCGTCGCTGCCGTTCGGTGAAGCTCTGCCGCTGCGCTCTTGCGTCACATCCTGTTGCGAGGGATCATTGCGTCCGAACGAGGCGGCTCCGCCGAGAAAGCCGGAGAAACCGGCGCCGCGGGCCGTGGGAAGGAGACCACGCCAATGACCGTCAGCAGCATTCTCCAGGGCAAGGGCAAGGACATCGTCACCCTCACGCCCGAGGCCACGCTCGGCGATGCCGTGAAGAGCCTCGCCCAGCACCGCATCGGCGCCATCGTGGTCGTGGACAAGAGCATGGCGGTGGAGGGCATCGTCTCCGAGCGCGACGTGGTGCGCCTCCTGAACGAGCGCGGGACCGCCGTGCTGGCCACCCCGGTCGGCGAGGTGATGACGCGCGCCGTGGTCACCTGCACGCCGGACGAGATCATCCCCGCCATCATGGAGCGCATGACGCGCGGACGCTTCCGCCACGTGCCGGTGGTGGACGGCGACCGGCTGGTGGGGATCATCTCCATCGGCGACGTGGTGAAGCACCGCGTGGAGGAGATGGAGCGCGAGAGCGCCGCCCTGCGCGACTACATCATGACGGCGTGAGGCCGGCTGCCGAACGCGAACGGGCCGGCGCGAGTCCGGCCCGAGTGATGATCATGCCGGCGCTCGCGCGCCCGCGCTCTCAGCTGACGCCCGGCTGGCGCACCACGCGCAGATAGGGCTTCACGGTGGTCCAGCCCTGCGGGAACTTCTCCTTGGCGGCCTCATCGGACACCGAGGGAACGATGATGACATCGTCGCCCTGCTTCCAGTCCACCGGGGTGGCCACGGCGTGCTGCGCGGTGAGCTGGAGCGAATCCACCACCCGCAGGATTTCCTGGAAATTGCGGCCGGTGCTCGCGGGATAGGTCAAGGTGAGCTTCAGCTTCTTGTCCGGCCCGATCACGAACACCGAGCGCACGGTGGCGGTGTCGCTCGCGTTCGGGTGGATCAGGTCGTAGAGGTCGGAGACCTTCTTGTCGTGGTCGGCGATCAGCGGAAAGTTCAGCTGCGCGCCGGTGGCGTCCTTGATGTCGGCCACCCAGGCCGGATGGTTCTCGACCGAATCCACCGACAGGCCGATCACCTTCACGTTCCGCTTGTCGAACTCGGCCTTCAGGTGCGCCACCTGCCCCAACTCGGTGGTGCAGACGGGGGTGAAGTTCTTGGGGTGCGAGAACAGGATGCCCCAGCTGTTGCCGAGCCAGTCGTGAAATTTCACTTCGCCTTCGGTGGTCTGGGCCACGAAGTCCGGCACCGTGTCTCCAAGGCGCAAGGTCATGGGGGAATTCTCCATTAAACTCGAAAATAATGTTGTATAGAAATTATACCGGGTCCTTCGTGCAAATCAATGGAAACCCGATTCCGCGGGGCGGGCGGCCATTGCCGGGCTGTGCCGATGGGCCTGTGCCGTCGGGAGCGACGGGATCGCATGGTTTTCCGGTATGGGCCGGCCGTGCGGGCGCTGGCCGTCAGGTCGGAGCGTGGAGCGCCCGCGCCTTCTCGTAGAAGGCGATGTCGTCCGCCAGGAGGTCCCGCAGGCGGCCGAGCCGGGCGGTGTCCGCATGGAGCGCGTCCACCATCTGGCGGTAGCCGGGATCGGGATTGGGGTTTGTCATGGGCAAGGTGAGGCGGACCCCCGCCAGCGCCGACAGGCGCTCCATGTCGGCGCGCGCGCGGTCGTGGAAGCCGATGAAGTCCAGCTCGCGCAGATCGACGCCGCGAAAGAACACCTGGCTGAAGCAGGACCGCAGGAAGGGCAGGCGGGCGAAGGCATCGAGCGACAGGTCCTGGGCCAGCACGTATTCGTGGAGCGCGTGACCGGCGCCGGGGCGGTTGCGCCAGAACGCGTAATGCGAGACCAAGCGCTCCACGGGATCGCGCAGGAAGGTGACGCGCAGCCGCGCCTTCACGCTACGATATTTGTGCATGTGGAAATGGCCGTGAACCACGCGGAAGCCGCGGAGCGCGCCGGGCGCCGCCTCGGCGCTGCGGCCGAGCCAGCCGTCCGGATCGAGGTTCATGGGCGCGGCCGGGTCGAGCGGGCGGTCGTCATAGTCGCGGCGGATGGAGCCCGCCCCGTAGGCCGCCTCGATCGCCCGGTAGAAGGACGTGCCGGCGCATTTCGGCACGTGCACGGAGATCATCTCAAGCTCGGTCATGTCGCATCCCCGAGTGCGCGCGCGAGACGGCCGCCGTGTCTCACGCCGCGCCCGACAGCGTGCCGCCAAGCGCCCGTGCGATCAGGTCGCGCGTCTCGGCGATGCCATAGATGGCGACGAACGAGCCGAAGCGCGGGCCGCGCTCAAGGCCCAGCAGCACCTGATAGAGCGTGTTGAACCACTCGATCGACACGCCGGGCCGCTCCTGCGTCGCGCCCTTGGCCTTGAAGTCCTGGTAGCGCGGGATCGGGCGGGCGACGTCGTAGAGCGCGTTCTGGATCTCGTCCGCGCTCGCGTTCGCCGGCAGTGCGGCCAGCGCCGCATCCAGCGCCTCCAGGGCCTTGCGCTCGACCGGATCGGGCGCGTGGAACACCTTGCCCGGCTTCACGAAGTCATGGAAATACTTCACCGCATAGCCCACCAGCGCCGCGAGCTGGGGATGGGTCTGCGCGGAGACGCCCGGAACGTGGCGCCGCAGGAAGCCCCACAGCACCTGCTCGTCCTCGGTGTTCGAGGCCGAGGCGAGGTTGAGCAGCATGGTGAAGGACACCGGCATGTCCACCTGCGGCGGAGTGCCGGAATGGATGTGCCAGACCGGGTTGCCGAACCTGAGCTTCCAGTCCTGCTGCGGGTAGCGCGCCAGGAAGGCGTAATATTCGTCCACCGCCCGCGGGATGACGTCGAAGTGCAGCTTCTTGGCCGAGCGCGGCGACTGGAACATGTAGAGCGCAAGGCTCTCGGGGCTGGCATAGGTCAGCCACTCGTCGATGGTCAGCCCGTTGCCCTTGGACTTGGAGATCTTCTGCCCCTTCTCGTCCAGGAACAGCTCGTAGACGAAATGCTCCGGCGCGGTCCCGCCCAGAATGCGGCAGATCCGGTCGTAGATCGGCGCGTTGGTCTGGTGGTCCTTGCCGAACATCTCGAAGTCCACGTCGAGCGCCGCCCAGCGGGCGCCGAAGTCCGGCTTCCACTGCAGCTTCACGCGGCCGCCGGTGACGGGCAGCGTCAGCTCGGTGCCGTCCTCGTCGTCGAAGGTGATGGTGCCGGCCTTGGCGTCCACCTGCTTCAGCGGCACGTAGAGCACGCGGCCGGAGGTGGGCGAGATCGGCAGGAAGGGCGAATAGGTCGCCTGCCGTTCCTCGCCCAGGGTCGGCAGCATCACCTCCATGATGGCGTCGTAGCGCTCCGCCACCTTCAGCAGCACGCCGTCGAGCTTGCCGGAGGTGTAGTAGTCGGTGGCGCTGGCGAACTCGTAGTCGAAGCCGAAGGTGTCGAGGAAGCGCCGCAGCATGGCGTTGTTGTGCGCGCCGAAGCTCGGATAGTCGCCGCCGAAGGGGTTCGGCACGCGGGTCAGCGGCATCTGCAGATAGGGCCTCAGCGCCACCGGGTCCGGGACGTTGTCCGGGATCTTGCGCATGCCGTCCATGTCGTCGGAGAAGCACAAAAGGCGCGTCTTCACCTTGTCCTCTGTGAGGATGCGGAAGGCGTGGCGCACCATGGTGGTGCGCGCCACCTCGCCGAAGGTGCCGATATGGGGCAGGCCGGAGGGGCCGTAGCCGGTCTCGAACAGCACCTCGTCCTTGGGATGCGTCTTCAGCCGCTCCACCAGCTTGCGCGCCTCCTCGAACGGCCAGGCGGACGCCGTCTCGGCGACGCTCTTCAGCTCGGCGGCAAGTTCGGCGGGAGTGGCGGACGCAGACGCGGCGTGGGACATTTCGATCTCCGGGAGACGGGCGAACTTAGGAATGAGCGCCGGACGCGTCAACGCGCGGGCGTCACGCGCCCGTGACGCGACGCCGCTTGGACCGCGTCGCCGATGCGCGCTAATCTCGGGTCGCGTTCCCCGAAAAGGGGGCGCCAACGGGAAGTCAGGCACAGGTCATGGCCAGGACCTTCGAATCCGGCGCCGCAGCGCCATCGGAGCCGTCGCGGGACGCCGCGGACCGGTCTGCCTCGGCTTTGTCCGCGCCGCTCGCCGTCTGGGGCATGGCCCTGTTCGGCGGCGCCCTGTTCGCCGCAGCGATCCTGTTGTGGATGCGCAACGGCGTGTCCGTCTTCTTCGACACACTGACCGCCGGCATCGGCTCCTGCCTCTAGGCGGGTGCGCGCGGCGAACGAGGTTCCATGGCGTCTCCCGTCAAGCCTTCCGGCAAGCCGAAACCCTCCGGCACGCCCGACCGCAGCGCGCGCCTGCGCATCCTGGCGCTGTTCTCGGCGTTCGTGGCCGGCGCCGCGGTTCTGGTGGTGGCGGTCGGCCTGCTGATGCCCGCACCCGCCCCGCCCACGGGGCAGGGCGTGGCCGCGGTGGGCGGCCCGTTCACTTTGGTGGATCAGAACGGGACAGCGGTCACCGAGGCGGCGCTCAAGGGCAAGCCCACGCTGATCTTCTTCGGCTTCACCCATTGCCCGGACGTGTGCCCGACCGCATTGTTCGAGATGTCGGAGATCTTCGGCGCCTTGGGGGCCGATGCGGAGCGGGTGCAGGCCTTCTTCGTCAGCGTCGATCCCGAGCGCGACACGCCGGAGGTGCTGAAGTCCTATCTCGGCAGCTTCGCGCCGCAGCTTCGCGGCCTGTCCGGCACGCCGGAGCAGGTGGAGGCGATCAAGAAGGCCTACCGGGTCTATGCCCGCAAGGTGCCGCTCACCGGCGATGACTACACCATGGACCATACCGCGGTGGTCTATCTCATGGACAAGACCGGCACCTTCGTCGCGCCGTTCAATGCCAAGCGGCCTCCGGCCGAGGCCGCGGCGGACCTCAAGCGCTACTTCTGAAGCGCCATCCCGGCGGGTGGGCGCGTGCCCAGGCCCGCGCCGCGCCGGGAGACGCCGTGCTCGGTCTTGCACCAGAAATGCGGGCGGCGCAGCAGGTCCACCAGCGCCCGCCACGCCGCCACCGACAGCAGCAGCCAATAGAGCGGGATGGTCGCCAGCGTCGTGAGGCGCACCGGCAGGCGGCGGCGCGCGCAACCGACGGCGGCGGACAGCGCCGCCGCCCCGTAGCCTGTGATCAGCGTCGTATAGGCCAGGGCCGAGGCGGCGACCTCCGCCGGCGAGACGCAGGGCGCGCCGAGCGCGCCGTACCAGACGTCCCGCGCCAGCACCGCCACGAACAGGGGGTGCAGCAGTGCCGCGGCATAGGGGCCGGCGGTGAGCAGGAACAGCGCCGTGGTGGCGCCCGGTCCGAGATCCCGGATCAAGGCGGCGGGATCGCGGCCATGCACCATCAGGGTCTGCGCCCATCCCTTCAGCCAGCGGGTGCGCTGCCCGAGCCAGGCGCCAAGGCGCACGGGCGCCTCCTCCTGGGTTGCGGAGGCGATGACCAGCGTGCGCCAGCCGGCGCGGGCGAGGCGGACCCCGAGGTCGGCATCCTCGGTGACGTTGAAGGGATCCCAGGCGCCGACGCGCTCCAGCACGTCGCGGCGGAAATGGTTCGACGTGCCGCCGAGCAGCACCGGCAGCCCGATCGTGCTCAGGAGCGGCAGCAGCACGTCGAACTGGGCGGCATACTCGGCGGCGAAATGGCCGCTGATCCAGCTTTCGGCGCCATTGTCCACGGCGAGCCGCGCCTGGACGCAGGCGACGCCGGGACCGCCGGCCCGGAGGCGGCGAGCGCGCGCCGCAACTGGTCCGGCTCGGGCGCGTCCTCGGCGTCATAGATCGCCACGAACTGGCCGCGGGCGAAGGGCAGCGCCATGTTGAGCGCCTTCGGCTTGGTGCGCGGGCCGATGGCCGGCACCGTCACCTGCGCGAACCAGGGCGGGAGCGCGCAGGCGGCGATGGCGGCGCGGGTCTCGCCGTCGTCCGCCTCCACCACCAGCTTGATGTCGAGCTTTTCCGGCGGATAGTCGATCGCCGCGAGCGCCCGTGCGAGGCGCGGCACGCTCGCGGCCTCGCGGTAGAGCGGCACGAGGATGGAATAAAGCGGCAGCGCCCTCTCGCTCGCCGCCGCGGGGGGATCGGGCAGGCTCGGGCACAGGCAGCCGGCGAGACGCAGCGCGATCCACGACAGGAACACCAAGGACAGCGCTGCCTGGAGCGCCAGCAGCGCCGCGCCCGGTGCCGCCAGCAGGGCCACGGCGGCGGGCAGGCCCAACAAGGCGGCGCCTATGGCGAGTGTCCGCACCGGCCGCAGGGTGGCCGCGGAGC
>NZ_JBNFNU010000217.1:0-7237 GCF_057364445.1 Xanthobacter sp. BG11Y11_SDJG | reverse complement strand
CCGGCGTCTCGCCGCTGTGTATGTGCGGCGCGACGGTGCGCCCGCCTGCCGGCGGGTCTTTCGCCAGTCGAGCCCGCATGGCCGTGAAGGTCGTGCTTGCCAGCCGTCCCCTTCGCGGCCAGCATCCGCGCGTGTGCTGGCGGCATCGGGCTGCCGGCGCGGGGAGGCGCAGATGACGGCAAGCGGCGCGCGGACGGCGGTCGGGCTTTCGGGGGAGGCGTTGCAGCGCCAGGCCCTGGAGGCGGTGGATGCGGGGCTCGACGCGTCGCTGGCGCGGCTGTTCGACTATCTGCGCATTCCCTCCATCTCCACCGATCCCGCCTACAAGGACGCCTGCCGGGCGCGGCCCAATGGGCCGCGGGGACGCTGGAGGAGTTGGGCCTCTCGGCTGCCGTCATCCCCACCACCGGGCATCCCATGGTGGTGGCCCGCACCGACACCGGCGCGGCGCGCCGGGTGCTGTTCTACGGCCATTACGACGTGCAGCCGGTGGACCCGCTGGATCTGTGGGAGACGCCGCCGTTCGAGCCCCGCTTCGGCATGGGCGCCGACGGGCGGCGCACCATCGTCGGGCGCGGCGCCAGCGACGACAAGGGGCAGGTGCTCACCTTCCTGGAGGCGCTGAGGGCGTTCCGCGCCGCGGGTGGCGCGCCGCCGGTGGACGTCACCGTGTTCCTGGAGGGCGAGGAGGAGTGCGGCTCGCCGAGCCTTGCGGGCTTCTTCGCCGCGGAGGCGGACCGCCTGAAGGCCGACCTGGCCCTCGTGTGCGACACCGGCATGTGGAATGCCGTCACGCCCTCCATCACCACGTCGCTCCGCGGCATACTCGCGGTCGAGGTTACGGTGACGGGGCCGTCGCGGGACCTGCATTCCGGCCTTTACGGCGGGGCGGCGCGCAATCCCATCCACGTGCTCGCCGACATCCTGGCGGCGGCGCACGATGCCGACGGGCGCGTCACCATCCCCGGCTTCTACGACGCGGTGCGGGAGATGCCGCAGGAGGTGCGCGACGCGTGGGCGCGCCTCGACCTCGGGCCTGACGCGTTCCTGGCCCCCGTCGGCCTTTCGGTGCCGGCGGGCGAGCGCGACCGGATGCTGATCGAGCAGATCCAGTCCCGCCCCACCATGGAGGTGAACGGCATCTTCGGCGGCTACACCGGGGAGGGGACCAAGACCATCATCCCGGCGAAGGCCACGGCGAAGATCTCGTTCCGCCTGGTGGCGGACCAGGACCCGGCGCAGATCGCCCAGGCATTCGAGGCGTTTGTGCGCGCGCGCCTGCCCGTCGACTGCGCCGCCACCTTCTCCGGCAATCACGGCAGCCGCGCGTTTCTGGTGGACCCCGCGAGCGCCGACCTCGCCCATGCGGCGCGCGCCCTTCAGGACGAATGGGGCGTGGCGCCGGTGATGGTGGGGTCGGGGGGCTCCATCCCCATCGTCGGACAGTTCAAGAGCCGCCTCGGCATCGACACCCTGCTGATCGGGTTTGCCCTCGACGACGACCGCATCCATTCGCCGAACGAGAAATATGACGTGACCTCGTTCCACAAGGGCACGCGCAGCTGGGTGCGCATCCTTCAGGCCCTCGGCTGAGACCGCGCGGTGCCATCTTCCGGGTGTCGCGCAATCGTGCGAGGAAGGCGGGGATGATCGGGGAGCCCCGCGCAAACCAAGCGGGCGGCTGGCAGGCATGGACAGGATCGACACGCAGGAAGTGATTTCCACCTGGTGGCTCGACGGCAAGGGAGGCGGCCGCCGCCTCTCCTGGGAAGAGGCGACGGGGCCTCTGCCGGACGAGGGCTTCGTCTGGCTCCATTCCGGCGCATGGACCGGCCGAAGGAGGCGTGGCTGCGCCAGTCGAGCGGGCTCGACCAATCGGTGATCGAATCCCTTCTGGAGGACCACGCGCGGCCACGCTGCGCCGTGTTCACGCAGGGGGCGCTGCTGTCGCTGCGCGGCGTGAACCTCTATCGCAACGCTTTGCCGGAGGACGTGGTCACGGTCCATCTGTGGGTCGACAAAGCCCGGATCGTCTCGGTCCAGCACGAGCCGCTCTCGGCGGTGGAGGATTTCGAGGATGCGCTCGGCCGCGGGCGCTGCCCGCGCACCCAGGGCGAGTTCGTGGCGGAACTGGCGACCCGGCTGGTGGAGCGGCTCGATGCGGTGGTCACGGCGCTCACCGACGACGCCGACGAGCTGGAGGACCAGGTGGAGGCGACCCAGCTCTCCGATCTGCTGCCGAAGCTCGCGGTGATGCGGCGCGTCGCCATCAAGCTGCGCCGCCATATCGCGCCGCAGCGCGAGGCGCTGAACCATTTTTCGCTCGAGGACGATTCCTGGCTCGGCCCCAAGGACCGCAACCGCCTGCGCGACGCGGCGGACCGCGTGGCCCGCTTCAGCGAGGAACTGGACAGCGTGCGCGAGCGCGCCGCCGTGATCCGCGATCAGATGGTGGACCGGCGGTCCGAGCAGATGAACCAGTCCATGCTGGTGCTGGCGGTGGTGACGGTGGTGTTCGCGCCGCTGACGCTGATCTCGGGCATGTTCGGCATGAATGTCGGCGGCATCCCGGGATCGGACGATGGTGAGGGCTTCTGGATCGTCAGCCTGATCCTGCTCGCCATCGGCGCCATCATGTTCTGGGCCTTCAAGCGCCTGCGCTGGATCTAGCGCCGGAGGGGAGCGCGACCGGCGAAGCGGGCCGGGCCGGAGGCCCGCACCAAGCGGGAGACAGAGGCATGGCGACACCGCGACGGCCATGGTCCCCCCGTCTCGCCGTGCTCTGCCTCGCCGCGGCACTGCTGGTGCCGGGCGCCGGCGCCGAGCGCAGCAGGTCCCGCTGCCCAGTCCTGGCGCACCCGCCGAGCCGGAACTGGCGAGCCGGCTGCTGGGCCGCGCCATCCTGCCGGCCGGGAGCTTCGTGGCGGCACCGGCGGATGCGCCGGACGCGCTCAGAACGAGCGGAAAGTTCCTCAATCCCGAGCGCCAGCGCACCCAGGGGATCGGTCTGCGCCCGGCACCCAACACCCTCTCGGCCGTGCCGGGCCACGCGGTCGAAAGCCTCTCCACGCCGTTCGCGGGCCAGCCGGTCCAGGGCCTGTCGGGGCTGGCGTCGGACGGCGACGGCGCCTTCCTCGCTCTGTCGGACAACGGTTTCGGTGCCAAGGCGAATTCGCCCGACGCCATGCTCATGGTGCACCGCCTGGCGCCGGATTTCGCGCGCGGCACCGTCACGCGGCAGGAAACCGTCTTCCTCCGGGATCCTGACTTCAGGCTGCCCTATCCCATCGCCATGGAGGGCACCCGGGAGCGTTATCTCACCGGCTCGGACCTCGACCCAGAGTCCCTCCAGAAGGTTGGCGACAGCCTGTGGATCGGCGACGAGTTCGGCCCGTTCCTTGTGGAGACCGACCTCGCGGGGCGGGTCAAGGCGATCTTCGAGACCCGCATTGACGCTCGGGTGGTGCGCTCGCCCGACCATCCTGCGCTCGCGCTGCCGTCGACGCCCGGCGGCAAGATGCCCGACTTCGCGGTCGCGCGCTCCAAGGGCTTCGAGGGGCTCGCGCTGTCGGCGGACGGCACGCGGCTCCATCCGATCCTGGAAGGTCCGCTCGCCGATCTCTCCGGCGGGGCGAGGGAAACCCTGGGGCCGGCCGCCGCGGTGCGTATCCTGGAATTCGATCTCGCCGCACGCGCCTGGACGGCGCGGTCCTGGCTCTATCCGCTCGCCGCGCCGACCCACGCCATCGGCGACTTCGTCCTGCTGGACGCGCGGCGCGGCCTCGTCATCGAGCGGGACCACCGGCAGGGGAGCGAAGCGCATGCCTGCCGGGAGCCGCGCGCCGGCGGGCCCTGCTTTGCTGCTCCCGCGCGCTACAAGCGGCTGGTGTTGATCGAGCTTCCCGAGGCCGGCGCGGGGGAGCCGGTGCGCCGGCTCGGCGCGGTGGACCTCCTCGCCATCGCCGATCCCGACGGCAAGGCGGGCAAGGACGGGGCGCAGGCGCGCTTCGCCATGCCCTTCGTCACCATCGAGGGGCTGGCGGTGATCGCACCCGGCCGCGTCGTGGTAGCGAACGACAACAACCTGCCCTTGACCGCCGGGCGCACGCCCGGGGTGGCGGACGACACGGAACTGGTGCTGCTGGAGATTCCGGAGCTGGCCGTTCCGCCCTAGAGACGGATCCGCCCGCACGCGATCGGCGCACGCGTTCACGTGCGGGCGGAAGTCCGTGTCTCTTCGCGAAAGTGGAGGCGGATGACCCCCTAGGGGCCGGCGACGATGCTCTGCACCTGGCGTCCGCGCACGTCGTAGACGCGGGCATAGACGACGCCTTCGCGCGCCACCTCCACCAGCACCGGCGCCTTCACGTCCGCGCAGTGGAACTCGCCCTGGACCAGAGCGAGGTCAGCCGTCTTGCTGTCATAGGTGAGCTCGTACTGCGGTCCGAATTCGCCTTGGCGGCGAGCAGGGGGCCGCAGACCGCGACCTTGAGCTTGCGGCCCTGGGGAAGCAGGGCGCGGTGCGTCTCCACATACTCGTCGAGCGCCTCGGCGGCCTGTTTGAAGGCGAGACCCCAATAGTCGATCATGAACTTGTCGTCGGCGCCGCGCACCCCGCCGACGATATTGTTGTAATAGGTATATTCGTATGGATGAATGTCGCGGAAGGTGCTCGCCGGCGCCGCCAGGCCGAGCGCGAACGCCGCCGCGGCAACGCCGCGTGCTGCCACCGCGCGCGCGCCAGCAGGTTCCAGACCGCGGCGACGGCGAGCCCGCCGAGCAGCGCCATGGCCGGGGTGACGAAGACGAAGTGGCGGATGCCGTTATACATGGCGGGCCGGGTCGCCACCACCAGTGCGATCGGCAGCAGTGCCGCCGAGATCAACAGCATATAGCGCGCCCGCGCCTGCGGCGTCTCCTGCCCGCGGACAATGCGGTATGCCGCAAGGCCCGTGCCGGCCAGGAACAGGCCGAGGAACAGTTCCGGCATCTGCAGCGCGAACAGTGTCGGCACGTAGCGGCGCGGCATATCCGGAACGGAAATGGCCCGCCCCTCGAACATCTCGCGCCAGGGCACCTCCCAGAAGTGGGAATAGTATTTCAGCGCGACGAGGGGGTTTGAGGGCTCCACCACGGCCCATGGCCAGACCAGCGCCAGCATGAAATAGCCGAGCGGCAGGCCGAGGGCGAGCAGGGCAACGAAGCCTGCGCCGCGCTGCGCCGCCTGGACGAGGCCTCTCTGGCGGGTCTCCAGCACCCAAAGCACGGCGAGGGCGAGGGCGAGGTTGGCGCCCGCCAGGAGGCCGAGCACGCGGGCGCCGACCGCGAGACCGAGGCAGGCGCCGAACAAAGCCACCGTGCGCGGCAAAGGCCGCGGATATTCGTCGAGGGCCCGCACCAAGGCGTAGGTCACGGCCAGCATGGTCACCGCAAAGGGGGCATCCTTCGCGTTCATGAACATCTGCCCGTAATAGAGCGGACAGATGGCAAGCAGGCTCAGCGCGGCGAGTCCGGCCACCGGACCGCCGATGCGCCGTCCGGCGCGCCAGACCAGGAAGAAGCCGACCATGCCGACCGCGGCACCCATCAGGCGGCGGACGTCGAACAGCTCCAGCGGCAGTATCTTGGCGAGCAGGGCGGCGATGAGGTCGAAGCCGCCGCCGTAATAGAACAGGTTGACGAACGAGAATGCCGCCTTGTCGGTGAAATGCGACCGATAGTAGTTCAGCAGCAGGTCGCCATACTGGGAGTGGGTGAAGTCGTCCCAGCCCAGTCCGTAATCCTGGAATGTGAGGCACGCCAGTAGGGCAAGCGCGCACAAAACGGCAGCCGCGATCAGGTCCGCCGGATGGGACGCGAGCCGGCGCAGGGAAAACCAGGCGAAGGGCGGCATGATACGGGGCGACCTCGAACGCAGGCGTGACCCTCGACGGCGCGAGAGGGAACCTCGCGGGAACGTGAAGGCGCAGCAGCTAAGATCGCCGACTGGAAACTTGCAACATATTTATACGATGCACTGCAAAACAGAATTGCAGCCACATCTCCATCCGGCGACGTGCCGCGATGCTTCTGCCGGAAAGATGGCAGGTGAAAGACAGATTGGTGTCCCGTTTCCGCAAGTTGCGGAAACGGGACTGGCCTTGACCGGAGGTCAGGAAGCCTTGGCGTACAGCTCGGCAACATATTCCCAGTTGACGAGATGGTCGACGAACGCCTTCAGGTAGTCGGGACGGCGGTTGCGGTAGTCGATGTAATAGGAGTGCTCCCACACGTCGACCCCGAGCAGCGGCGTGCCGCCGTGCACCAGCGGGTTCTCGCCGTTGGGGGTCTTGGTGATGGCGAGCTTGCCGTCGACCAGAGCGAGCCAGGCCCAGCCCGAGCCGAACTGGCCGACGCCGGCGGCGATGAAATCCTCCTTGAACTTGTCCACCGAGCCGAAGTCCGCGACGATCTTCTTCTCGAGCTCGCCGGGGATCGCGCCACCGCCATTGGGCTTCATCCACTGCCAAAACAGCACATGGTTGTAGTGCTGGGCCGCATTGTTGAAGAGCGGCGCGTTCTTGCCGAACGACCCCTTGACCACCTCCTCCAGGGATTTTCCTTCAAATTCAGTTCCCTTTAGGAGATTGTTGCCATTATTGACGTAAGCGAGGTGGTGCTTGTCGTGGTGATACTCCAGGGTCTCCCGCGACATGTACGGGGCGAGGTCATCATAGGAGTAAGGCAGGTCGGGCAGGGTGAAGGACATGAACGTTCTCCGCAATCGATCCGGCATCAGCCCGGCCCCGCGCCGAGCCGCCGGTCGAGCCGGGGATCGGGAACGTCCGAGCTGCCGACTAGATAGGGCTGGGCCCGCCTTCAAACAACCGTGGTGCCGTCGAAATTCAGGCGTGTTCGGGACCGGGGCCGAAAGGCTTCTTCTTCCGCCGGTGTGGCGAGGCGTAGTGGAGTAGCGAGATGTGGTGGTTCCTGGTGCTACTGGGGGTGCTGATCGCCCTTGCGGGCCTGGTGGTGATCGGGCTCGGGGCGATCGTCTTTCTCTCCAGCATCGGCAACACGCTGATCACCACGGGGGCGGTCGCCGCCTCCGGTGGCTTCGTCATCACGGCCATGGGTCTGGTCCTTGCGGCAGCTTTGAGCGCCTGTCGACCCGCATCGAGGCCGGGCTGAAGGGGCATCGAGGTTCAATGTCCGCGGCGCTGCGGGCCGAAAACCGCGGCGCCGACGCCGGCCGCAG
>NZ_JBNFNU010000216.1:0-7249 GCF_057364445.1 Xanthobacter sp. BG11Y11_SDJG | reverse complement strand
ATGGCGGAGCGCGCCGCCCCCCGCGCCGGAAGACCTCGTGGCCGAGGAGCGCGGCGGGCTGCCGGTGCCCGTCACCATGTCGGAGGCGACCAAGACCCCGTTCCGGCGCGAGCTCAATGCCGGCGTGCCCATGGATCTGGCCGTGGTGCTCGACTTCTACCGGCGCGAGCTGGGCCAGCGCGGCTGGAAGGAGGAGGCAGAGGGCCGGACGCTCGCCGCCGACGCCGCCACCCTGCGCTTCACCGCGCCCGACGGGCCGGCGGTGCTCAAGCTCGGCCGCAAGGGCAATGAGACGACGGTGAACCTCGCGCTGAGGAGCCCCGAGGCGGCGAAGGCGGCCGGCATCCTGCCGCCGCCCGGAAAGGCGCGGGTGATGTTCGGCAATATCGAGCCGCAGGCGGCGACCCTCACCTTCGACAAGAAGACCATCAAGGTTCCCGCCAATGCCGGCACCAAGGCGCCGGACGGCCCGATGCTCGACCTCGCGCCGGGCAAATACCGCTATGCCATCAAGGTCGGCGGCAAGACGGAGACCGACGACATCGAGGTACGCGCCGACGAGACCTGGGGCCTGATGGTCGGCCCCGGCGGGATCCTGCCGCTGCAGGCATATTGAGGGGGGTGGGGGGCGGGGCGGGTCAGGCTTTCCAGAAGTCGGCGGCGCCCTCGGGGAGGGTGGCGAGGACGCGGTCGAGGGTGCCCGCGTCCATGTTCCGCCGCAGCGCCGCCGCCACGTCGGCGATGGCCGAGGCCGGCGCGAAATTGTGGTGACGACGCAGGTTCTGCACCTCCGCCGTCATCGTCTCCCGATCCGCGAACGGCCGCCGCGGCTCCGCCGGGTCCCAGTCCGCCACGAAGATGGCCCGCAGCACGGGCGGCAGCACCCCGGCAAAGCGGATCGCCTCCTCCACCGACAACCGCCGCCGGAACACCACCAGCACCCCCTCCACCATGGTGTAGGCCTGATTGCGCGTGGCGAGCCCGGCCGTGTCCCGCGCATCGGCGAGGAAGCGGTCGAACTGCTCGGTGGCGTGCTGGAGGTCGAGGGGGATGGGCATGGGAGCTGATTTTGTCGTCCCTTCTCTCCGTCGTGGGATTATCTACGTCGGCGGATAGCCCGGACAAGAGCGGCTAGGGCTGACAACAGAGCAGCGAGGGACGAAATCCAATCCTGTGTCATTCAAGTCTCCATTTATTAGGCGGAGACAATGAACCCGAAAAAAGAGCAGTGCACAGGCAACAACCACCAATCATCCCCCTATGACCCCAAGACGTCCCCCCCTCACGAGCCGCGCTTCGGCCTATATTCCACGCCGTTTGGGCGACGTTCAAATAGCTCCTTTATATGACGTGCAACCCACTTTTCATCGGGCTGAAATGTCCAATTTGGATCAGATGAAACTAAATTATCAACAATTTTAGCACACTTCCCAAGAGAAATGTCGGGATTTTCACGAATTACATCTTTAGCTAGTAATCTAAGTCTATCTGTAGAATTCCGGCTTTTGTTTCGTCTTTCTCTAGCAGCCTTTTCCTGAATATATTTTGCTTGACGCCCCTTGGTCGCTGACGGCAAAAGTTGGCTGGCGGCTTCCGCTTTGGCCATTAGATATCCAAATGCAACATACGGTTCGTAATCGAACGTCTGCTGCCCTTCCAACAAGGCGAGGAAGGCTCTCTTATAAATTGGATCAATCTCATTGTTAAGTTTTGGCCAACTCTCGATCGGTTCGTCGAGAAATTCTTGGATATTCGGCAATCCCATTTGATCTCCCAATTGATCGATCAAACCCCGAAAAGCCGCCCCGTAATTTCCGGCTATGAGAAATGTGTCTATGGCGCTCGCTCTCAGTAGGACAAGCGGCCTCTTAACGTTGATGGCTTCGCCGTTAGGGTGAATTACACTCAGATGTGCGAGCTTTCCTTCTCTCTGGTTAGAAGGCGCAAATTCTTTGAATGTGGGAGCTAGGAGGCGCGGCGTCACAGAATTGATGACGACGGTACAGCCCTCAGTGACCTCAATGAGGCGCTCGCCCCGACCCATCAAATCCTTTGCATAGTCAGGTGTCCACGGAAAAACGAGCTCTGGGCCATAAAACGCGCTCAGATCGCCATAGCAGCCGAGCGGACATAGTGGCTGCCACTGTTCCTTATCGCAATCACAGTCCAGTTTTAAGTATACCCCATCTACAAGCGTCGACTCCTTATTTGTCCACGCCATCAATAAATAAAAGGCGCGCATAACCTCTTCATCGTCTACAGGGGTTGGATTATGTTCAACGGGTGTGGTCATGACCCCATGCTAAAGGCTACTCATGCTGGAGGGAAGTAGTCTCGCCTTTTTTGCTAGAGGACAAATGCATTCGCATGTCACTCTTCCGCCTGCCTCACCACCGGCGGCTTTCACCCCGTTCCCGTCCGGCAGGATCGAGGGCGGGGTTTCCTTAGAGGAAGTAGTCGCATCATCGTGTAGATGGAATCACCGGGGCCATCGAACCCGTTGCTCCCTTGCGGACTGGGTGCCGTGCTAGTGTAGAGGGTGAGCGAGCCGTCGGCGTTGCGCTTCAGGCTGCCGCCTTCCCCCGCACCCACAAAAAAACCCCCGGCGCTCTCACGCCGGGGGTCCATCCTCACACCCTAAACCCCAATCCCCTCACGCCGCCCGATCCACCTTCGCCGCCTCGCTCTTGAAGGTCAGGTGGCCGCCGTCGAGCCCCACCGTCACCTTGGCGCCGTCGAGGATCTCGCCGCCGAGGATCTTCTCGGCGAGGGGGTCCTGCACCAGCTTCTGGATGGTGCGCTTCAGGGGGCGCGCGCCATAGGCCGGGTCGTAGCCCTTCTCGGCGAGGAAGCTGCGCGCCTCGGGGGAGAGCTCGATGGTGATCTTGCGATCCTCCAGGAGCTTGCGCAGCCGGCCCAGCTGGATGTCCACGATGTGGTCCATCTGGTCCCGCTTCAGGCGGTGGAACATGACGATCTCGTCGATCCGGTTGATGAATTCCGGGCGGAAGTGGCGCCGCACGGCCCCCATCACCAGGTCGTAGGCCTCCTCGTCGGAGACCACCTCCTCGCCCTCCTTGCCCGGCACCTTGAAGCCCATGGGCTGGCGCGGATCGGCGAGGAATTCGGCGCCGAGGTTCGAGGTCATGACGATCAGCACGTTGCGGAAGTCCACCGTGCGGCCCTGCCCGTCCGTCAGGCGCCCGTCGTCGAGCACCTGCAGGAGGACATTGAACACGTCCGGATGCGCCTTCTCCACCTCGTCGAACAGCACCACCTGGTACGGCCGGCGCCGCACGGCTTCGGTCAGCGCGCCGCCCTCGTCATAGCCCACATAGCCGGGAGGGGCGCCGATCAGCCGGCTCACGGAGTGCTTCTCCATGTATTCGGACATGTCGATGCGCACCATCGCCGTCTCGTCGTCGAACAGGAATTCGGCGAGCGCCTTGGTCAGCTCGGTCTTGCCGACGCCCGTGGGGCCGAGGAACAGGAACGAGCCGATGGGCCGGTTCGGATCCTGGAGCCCGGCGCGGGCGCGGCGCACGGCGGTGGAGACGGCGGCGACCGCCTCCGCCTGGCCCACCACGCGCTTCGCCAGTTCCAGCTCCATGCGCAGGAGCTTCTCGCGCTCGCCTTCCAGCATCTTGTCCACCGGCACGCCGGTCCAGCGGGAGACGACGCCAGCGATGTGGCTGGGCGTGACGGATTCCTCCACCATGGCGCCGGCGCCGCCCGCCTGCTCCAGCTCCGCGAGCTTCTTCTCCAGCTCCGGGATCACCGAATAGGTGAGTTCGCCGGCCTTCTGGTACTCGCCCTGGCGCTGCGCGGTGGCAAGGTCCGCCCGCGCCTGGTCGAGCTTGGCCTTCACGGTGGTGGCCTCGCCGAGCTTCTCCTTCTCCGCCTTCCACTTGGAGGTGAGGGCGGAGGCGCGCTCCTCGAGGTCCGCCAGCTCCTTCTCGGAGCGCTTCAGGCGGTCCTTGGAGGCGGCATCGGTCTCCTTCTTCAGCGCCTCCTGCTCGATCTTGCGGCGCATGATCTCGCGGTCGAGATTGTCCAGCTCCTCGGGCTTGGAATCCACCTGCATCCTGAGGCGCGAGGCGGCCTCGTCCACCAGGTCGATGGCCTTGTCCGGCAGGAAGCGGTCGGTGATGTAGCGGTTGGAGAGAAGCGCCGCCGACACCAGCGCCGAATCGGTGATGCGCACGCCGTGGTGCAGCTCGTACTTCTCCTTGAGGCCGCGCAGGATGGAGACGGTGTCCTCCACCGTGGGCTCGGCCACGAAGACCGGCTGGAAGCGGCGGGCGAGCGCGGCGTCCTTCTCCACGTGCTTGCGATACTCGTCGAGCGTGGTCGCGCCGACGCAGTGCAGCTCGCCGCGGGCAAGGGCGGGCTTCAAG
This sequence comes from Xanthobacter sp. BG11Y11_SDJG, assembly GCF_057364445.1. Lineage (NCBI taxonomy): Bacteria > Pseudomonadati > Pseudomonadota > Alphaproteobacteria > Hyphomicrobiales > Xanthobacteraceae > Xanthobacter > Xanthobacter sp. BG11Y11_SDJG. Next base: position 2,852 of record NZ_JBNFNU010000216.1, on the reverse strand, counting down.
AGGTTGGACGCATCCATGGCGCCGTCGGTCTTGCCGGCGCCGACCAGGGTATGCATCTCGTCGATGAACAGGATGATGCCGCCTTCCGCGCTCTCCACCTCGGACAGCACGCTCTTCAGGCGCTCCTCGAACTCGCCGCGATATTTCGCGCCGGCGATGAGCGAGCCCATGTCGAGGGCCAGCAGCGACTTGTTCTTGAGGCTCTCGGGCACGTCGCCGTCGACGATGCGGCGGGCGAGGCCCTCCACGATCGCGGTCTTGCCGACGCCGGGCTCGCCGATGAGCACGGGGTTGTTCTTGGTGCGGCGCGCCAGCACCTGGATGGTGCGGCGGATTTCCTCGTCGCGGCCGATCACCGGGTCGAGCTTGCCGTCCCGCACGGCCTGGGTGAGGTCGCGGGCATATTTCTTCAGCGCGTCATAGGCGTTCTCGGCGGTGGCGCTGTCCGCGGTGCGGCCCTTGCGCAGCGCCTCGATGGCGGCGTTGAGCCCCTGCGGCGTGGCGCCGGCCTTGGCGAGGATCTTGCCGGCCTCGGTGTCCTTCTCGATGGCGAGCGCCAGCAGCAGCCGCTCGACGGTGACATAGCCGTCGCCGGCCTTCTTGGCCGCCTGCTCGGCGGTCTCGAACACCTTGGCCAATTGCTGGCTGAGATAGACCTGGCCCGAGCCGCCCTGCACCTTGGGCAGCTTCTTGAGCGCGGCCTCGACATCGGCGCGCACCAGCGTGGGATTGCCGCCCGCGCGCTGGATCAGGCCCGAGCACAGGCCTTCGGGGTCGTCCATCAGCACCTTCAAAAGGTGCTCCGGCGTGAACTGCTGGTTGCCCTCGCGGACCGCCAGCGACTGGGCGGACTGGACGAAGCCCCGCGCGCGCTCGGTATAGATCTCGAAATTCATGTGTCTGTTCCTCCTTCTCGCGCCGGCCGCCTTCGAGAAGCACGGCGGCACGCTGGGGCACGGCACCGGCATCCCCGGCTACCGCCGCGCGGATGGACCACACCCGCGCTGTCGCTCATGTGGGTGTGGCCTCGCGGCAACGGAAGGGGGGTGGGCCGGGCCGGCTGTGGAATTTCTCCGCGGCGCGCCGGCCGGTCATTGATCCGGCGCGGGTGCGGGTCCGCGGCACCGACACAAAAGCTTCGAAAAGCGTGACTATAAGATACCGCTCCCGCGCGGCCGCCGGCTCCGGGGGCGGATGGCGTGCGCCCGGCTCCGGGCGCCCTGGGAGGACCCCATGTCGAGCTCGGCCGAACCGCATCGCGCGTACAATGTCCTGTTCCTTTGCACCCACAATGCCGGCCGCTCGCTGATGGCCGAGGCGATCCTCAACAAGGACGGCGCCGGCCGCTTCCATGCCTTCTCGGCCGGCACGAACCCCGATCCGCAGGTGCACCCGATGGCGATCGAGACGCTGGAGCGGCTCGGCTATTCCACCGAGGGGCTGCACCCGAAGAGCTGGGACGTCTTTGGCGGCCCCGACGCGCCGCACATGGACTTCGTCTTCACCGTCTGCGACGACGCGGCGGACGAGGAATGCCCGATCTGGCCCGGCCATCCCATGACCGCCCATTGGGGCATCGAGAACCCGGCCAAGGTGGACGGCGGCGATATGGACCGCGGCGCGGCCTTCAACCAGGCGTTCCGCCACCTCAAGAACCGCATCACGGTGTTCGCCAACCTGCCGATCGCCAGCCTCGACCGCCTGGCGCTGGAGATGCACCTCCAGGAGATCGGCCAGATGGAAGGCACCACCCGCGCCGCCGCCGGCTGACCGGACATCCCGGCGGCGCGCTGGCGCGCCTCGCACCCTTGCCCCGCCGCTTTGGCCATGACCATATCGGCGCGGCAGCCCCGCCATCGGGGCGCGATTGGGGGCGCCCATGATCGATTTCGGTCCGAATCTCTTCGTCCTCGTCCTGCTGGTGCTGGCGATCGCCGTCGTCTTCTCCGGCGTGAAGACGGTGCCGCAGGGCTACCAGTTCACGGTCGAGCGCTTCCGCCGCTACACCAAGACGCTGACGCCGGGGCTGAACCTCATCGTCCCGTTCATCGACCGCATCGGCAACAAGGTGAACGTCATGGAGCAGGTGCTCGACGTTCCCACCCAGGAGGTCATCACCAAGGACAACGCCACCGTCTCGGTGGACGGCGTCGCCTTCTTCCAGGTGTTCGACGCGGCGCGCGCCTCCTACGAGGTGGCGCAGCTCGATCTCGCCATCCTGGCGCTGACCATGACCAATATCCGCACCGTCATGGGCTCCATGGACCTCGACCAGCTGCTCTCGCACCGCGACGAGATCAACGAGCGCCTGCTGCGTGTGGTGGATGCCGCCGCCGCCCCCTGGGGCGTGAAGATCAACCGCATCGAGATCAAGGACATCGTGCCGCCCAAGGACCTGGTCAACGCCATGGCGCGGCAGATGAAGGCCGAGCGCGAGAAGCGCGCGGTGATCCTGGAGGCGGAGGGCCAGCGCCAGTCCGAGATCCTCAAGGCCGAGGGCCAGAAGCAGGGGCAGATCCTCCAGGCGGAGGGTCGGCGCGAGGCCGCCTTCCGCGACGCCGAGGCGCGCGAGCGCTTGGCCGAGGCCGACGCCAAGGCGACGCAGATGCTCTCGGTGGCGATCACCGCGGGCGATCCGGCGGCGCTCAATTATTACATCGCCGAGAAGTACGTGAAGGCGTTCGAGACGCTGGGCGCGGCGCCGAACCAGAAAGTGGTGCTGATGCCCTATGAGGGCACGGCGCTGCTCTCCTCGCTGGCCGGCATCGGCGAGATCGCGAAAAGCGCGTTCGGCGGAGCCTCAGGAGAAGGGATGCCGTCGGCGCCGACGCCGCGCGGGCCGCCGGCCCACG
>NZ_JBNFNU010000215.1:0-7307 GCF_057364445.1 Xanthobacter sp. BG11Y11_SDJG | reverse complement strand
GCCGGAGCGGAGGTGCCGGGGGCCCCGGCGGCCCCGGGGGCCACGCCGCCCCTCGCCCTCGGTCTTCGGGAACGGCAGGAACATGTGGAAGGCGCGCTCGAACATTTCCATGTTCGACGCACGTGATCGTCGAGGCCGACGAAGGGCGCGGTGCCCGTGAGCGTCTTGGTCACGTGGTCGCGGAATTTTTCCTGGTCCTTGGTAAAGCTGTCGATAGACGCTTCCAGGTAGCGCGGAACCAGCATCTGCATGCTGTCGCCGTAAAATCGGATGATCTGGCGCAGGAAAGTGATGGGCAGAAGGTTCTGGCCCTTGTTCTCCTGCTCGAAGATGATCTGGGTGAGCACCGAATGGGTGATGTCGTCGCCGTTCTTGGCGTCGTATACGACGAAATCCTCGCCGTCCTTCACCATGTTGGCGAGGTCTTCGAGCGTCACGTAGGTGCTCGTCCCCGTGTTGTAGAGACGGCGGTTGGCGTATTTCTTGATGGTGACTGGCTCTTGTGACTTTGCCATCGTCCGGTCATCCGTTTTCCTTGGGGTGACACACGTTAGGGCGTTTCCAAACATAGGGCTACCAATTTGTGTGCGGCGCGCGCATGGAATGTGCAGCGCGTCGCCCGCCGGCCTCTCAGCGCGACGCAAGTGCGCCGAGGGCTGCACCGGCACGAGCCGCGGCCCGCCATCCGGGGCGTGATCCCGGCGCCCGCATTGACGCCATCGCCCCATCCCCTATGCTGCGCCACGGCATCGCGACTCGCCTATCAGGAGTGGCGCGATGCCGATCGGACGATCCCTGCGGGAGAGACCGGCGGCCTTTCGGGGCGCAGCCGGCGCCGAAGGCGCAACCGCCCCGGAACCGCTCAGGCAAAAGGGCCGCAGGGGGACGAGACTCTGGAAAGCAGCGCACCTTCCGCGCAGGGAGGCATGCGCTCACCGAAGGAGTAAGCCGTGCCCTTCCACGAGGCGCGGTGAAATCTCTCAGGTTTCCCGGACAGAGGGGCGCCGCGCGGACCCGGACACGGGGCCGCCAGCTTGGCGCATCCTGTCGGGAGCCTTCCATGGCGCAGCCGGACGAACACGCGGGTCCTCTTCACAAGACCCCGCTCTATGCCGAACACCTTGCCCTCGGCGCCCGCATGGTGCCGTTCGCCGGCTACGAGATGCCGGTGCAATATGCCGACGGCATCCTTTCCGAGCACAATTGGACCCGCGCCCATGCGGGCCTGTTCGACGTCTCCCACATGGGCCAGGCGATCCTGCAGGGGCGCGACCACGCCGCCACCGCCCGCGCGCTCGAGGCGCTGATCCCGGCCGACATCCTCAACCTCGCCGCGGGCCGCCAGCGCTATTCCCAGCTCACCGCCGACGATGGCGGCATCATCGACGACCTGATGGTCACCCGCCCGGCAGGCGAAGCCAATGACGGGCGTCTGCTGCTGGTGGTGAACGCCGCCCGCAAGGCGGTGGACTTCGCCCACATCGCCGCCCGCCTGCCGTCCTCGGTGCGGCTCGACGTGGTGGAGGACCGCGCCCTGATCGCCCTCCAGGGCCCCGAGGCGGCGATGGTGATGGAGCGCCACTGTCCCGACGCCCTCGGCCTCGGCTTCATGGAAGCCGCCGTGCTGCTGGTGGACGACTTCCCCATGCAGGTGTCGCGCTCGGGCTATACCGGAGAGGACGGCTTCGAGATTTCCGTGCCGGCGCTGGAGGCCCCCCTTCTGTGGGCGCGCCTCATCGAGGAGCCGGAGGTCAGGGCCATCGGCCTCGGCGCCCGCGACAGCCTGCGGCTCGAGGCCGGGCTGTGCCTCTACGGGCATGACATCGATCTGACCACATCGCCCATCGAGGCCGCGCTCGCCTGGTCGATCCAGAAGCGCCGGCGTCTCGACGGCGGCTTTCCCGGCGCCGCGCGGGTCCAGCGCGAACTGACCGAGGGCACCGCGCGCACCCGCGTCGGCCTGCGGATCGAGGGCCGCCAGCCGGCGCGCGAAGGCGCCGAGATCGCCGCCGCCGGATCGGTCATCGGCACCGTGACCTCGGGCGGATACGCGCCGAGCCTGAACGCGCCGATCGCCATGGGCTACGTGCCGCCGGCCTATGCCGCGCCGGGCACCGCGCTGGAGGTTCTGGTGCGCGGCAAGGCGCTGGCCGCCTCGGTCGTCGCCCTGCCCTTCGTGCCGACGCGCTATCACCGCAAATCCTGAACCGGGGGCCTGACCATGACCAGCGTGCGCTACACCAAGGACCACGAATATGTCCGCGTCGACGGCACGGTGGCCGTCGTCGGCATCTCCGACTATGCCCAGAGCCAGCTCGGCGACGTGGTGTTCGTGGAGCTGCCGGACATCGGCAAGACCGTGGCCAAGGGCAAGGAGGCCGCCGTCGTCGAGAGCGTGAAGGCGGCGAGCGAGGTCTATGCCCCGCTCTCCGGCGAAGTGGTGGAGGTGAACGAGGAGCTGGAGGGCAATCCCGGCCTCGTCAACACCGATGCCGAAGGCCAGGGCTGGTTCCTGAAGCTGAAGCTCGCCGACCCCACCGAACTCGACGGCCTCATGGACGCCGACGCCTACAAGTCCTTCCTCGAGACCTTGGGCTGAGGCCGCCATGAGCCAATCCCACGCCGCCATCGTCCTGTGGGAGCGGGGCGACCAGGTGTTCACCGACGGGCGCTATTCGCGCGCCCACCGGTGGATCTTCGACGGCATCGAGGTGCCCGCCTCGTCCTCGCCCGCAGTGGTGCGCGTGCCGCTCTCGAAGTCGGACGCGGTTGACCCGGAAGAGGCGCTGGTGGCCGCACTGTCCTCCTGCCACATGCTGTTCGTGCTCGACTTCGCCCGCAAGGCTGGGTTCCGCGTGGAGCGCTACGAAGACCGCGTGGACGCCGCCATGGGCAAGAACGAGCGCGGCAAGACCCTGATCGCCCGCGTCACGCTGAACCCGGCCATGGTGTTCTCGGGCGAGACGCTGCCGACCCAGGCGGACGTGGAGGCGCTGCATCACAAGGCCCACGAGGAATGCTTCGTGGCCAATTCCCTGCGCACCGAAGTCACCATCAATCCCACCTTCACGACGGCCTGAAAGCGGACCCCGCATCATGCGCTATCTGCCCCTCACTCCCGACGACCGCGCCGAGATGCTGGCGCGCATCGGCGTCGCCTCCGTCGACGCCCTGTTCGCCGACATCCCCAAGGACAAGCGCGAGGGCGAGCTGCCCGATCTGCCTCGGGCCAAGGGCGAACTGGAGGTGGAGCGCCAGCTTGCCCGGCTCGCGGCGAAGAACGTGCCGGCGGGCTCGGTGCCGTTCTTCGTCGGCGCCGGGGCCTACCGCCATCACGTGCCGGCGAGCGTCGACCACCTGATCCAGCGCTCGGAATTCCTCACCTCCTACACGCCCTACCAGCCCGAGATCGCCCAGGGCACGCTGCAATATCTGTTCGAGTTCCAGACCCAGGTGGCCGAGCTGACCGGCATGGAGGTGGCCAACGCCTCCATGTATGACGGCTCCACCGCGGCCGCCGAGGCGGTGCTCATGGCCCACCGCGTCACGCGCCGCCGCAAGGCGGTGCTGGCCGGGAACCTGCACCCCCATTACCGCGCCACCATCGAGACCGTCTCGCGCTATGCCGACGACGCGGTGGCGGCGCTGGCGCCGGCGCCGGCGGGCGGGGAGGATCTCCTCTGCGCCATCGACGACAGCGTGTCCTGCATCGTCGTGCAGTCGCCGGACGTGTTCGGCAACCTGGTGGACCTGAAGCCCATCGCCGCGAAGGCCCACGAGATGGGCGCGCTGCTGATCGCGGTGTTCACCGAGGTGGTGTCGCTGGGCCTCGTCGAGCCGCCGGGCGCCCAGGGCGCCGACATCGTCGTCGGCGAGGGCCAGTCCATCGGCAACGCGCTGAATTTCGGCGGTCCCTATGTGGGCCTGTTCGCCACACGGCCGAAGTTCATCCGCCAGATGCCCGGCCGCCTCGCCGGCGAGACCGTGGACGCGGAAGGCCGGCGCGGCTTCGTGCTCACGCTCTCCACCCGCGAGCAGCACATCCGCCGCGAGAAGGCGACCTCCAACATCTGCACCAATTCCGGCCTGTGCGCGCTGGCCTTCACCATCCACATGTCATTGCTCGGGCGCGAGGGGCTGACGCGGCTCGCCCGCCTGAACCACGCGAGCGCCTGCGACCTCGCCGACCGGCTCGCGGCGGTGCCCGGGGTCGAGGTGCTGAACGCGAGCTTCTTCAACGAATTCACCATCCGCGTGCCGGGCAAGGCGGCGGACGTGATCGAGACGCTGGCGCGGAAGGGCGTGCTCGGCGGTGTGCCCTATTCCCGTCTCGCGCCGAAGGCCGGGCTTGACGACCTGATCCTCGTCGCCGCCACCGAGACCACGACCGAGGACGACCGCGCTGCCTATGCGGCCGCGCTGAAGGAGGTGCTGGCATGAACCGCGAAGGCCGGGGCGCCACCGCCCCCACCACCGGGACCAGTTCCCAGGGTCCCGCCACCTTCACCGGCAACCGGGGGCTGGACCTGGAAGAGGGCCTGATCTTCGAGATCGGCCGGCCCGAAGTGACCGGTGTGGACATCCCCGAGCCGCCGGACTTCCGCGCCCGCCTCGGCGGGCTGGAGCGCAAGGTGGCGCCGGACCTGCCGGGCCTCTCCGAGCCCGAGGCCATGCGCCATTACGTGCGCCTGTCGCGCATGAATTACGGCATCGACAGCGGCCTGTTCCCGCTCGGCTCGTGCACCATGAAGCACAACCCGCGCCTCAACGAGAAGATGGCGCGTCTCGCCGGCTTCGCCGACATCCATCCGCTGCAGCCGGTCTCCACCGTGCAGGGCGCGCTGGCGCTGATGGCGGAGCTGTCGCGCTACCTTCTCGAACTCACCGGCATGGCCGCGGTGGCGCTGCCGCCCAAGGCCGGCGCCCACGGCGAACTGTGCGGCATGATGGCGATCAAGGCCGCCCACATGGCCGCCGGCCAGGGCCGCCGCCGCATCGTGGTGGTGCCCGAGAGCGCCCACGGCACCAATCCCGCCACCGCGGCCCAGATCGGCTACGAGGTGCGCTCCATCCCCGCCCGCGCCGACGGCACGGTGGACGTGGAGGCGGTGAAGGCCGCGCTCTCGCCCGAGGTGGCGGCGCTGATGCTCACCAATCCCAACACCTGCGGCCTGTTCGAGCCGGACGTGGTGAAGATCGCCGCGGCGGTGCACGAGGCCGGCGCCTATTTCTACGCGGACGGCGCCAACTTCAACGCCATCCTCGGCAAGGTGCGCATCGGCGACCTGGGCGTCGACGCCATGCACATCAACCTGCACAAGACCTTCTCGACGCCGCGACGGCGGCGGCGGCCCGGGCGCGGGGCCGGTGGTGCTCTCGCCGGCTCTGGCGCCGTTCGCGCCGGTGCCGTGCGTGGTGGCGCAAGACGGCACGCTCGCTCTTGTCGAGGACGAAGGCGCGGCGGGCGCCGAGGAAGCGCTCGGCCGCATGAGCGCGTTCCACGGCCAGATGGGCATGTTCGTGCGGGCGCTCGCCTGGATGCTCTCCCACGGGGCGGACGGCATGCGCCAGGCGTCCGAGGATGCGGTGCTCAGCGCCAACTACATCCGCGCCAGCCTCAAGGACCTCATCAGCGTGCCTTTCCCGGACCGCCCGGCCATGCACGAGGCGCTGTTCGACGACGCCTGGCTCGCGGGCACCGGCATCTCCACGCTGGACGTGGCGAAGGCGCTGATCGACGAGGGCTACCACCCCATGACGGTCTATTTCCCTCTGGTGGTGCACGGGGCGATGCTGATCGAGCCCACCGAGAGCGAATCCAAGGCTTCGCTCGATCTGTTCATCGCCACCCTGCGCGACCTCGCGCTGGCGGCGAAGGCGGGCGACACGGCGCGCTTCCTCGGCGCGCCGTATTATGCCCCGCGCCGGCGCCTGGACGAGACCCGCGCCGCCCGTGCCCCGGTGCTGCGCTGGGTGAAGCCCGCCCCGCTCGGCGCGGCGGCCGAATGAGGCCGCGCCTGGCCTTCAAAAACACGCGTGAAGCGGCGCCCGGCGGCGTCTATGGTGCCGCCGACGCCGCTTCATCGCCTGAAAGACCAGGGTCGAGACAAGGTTGAGACACATGGCCATCCCCCCGCGCTCCGGCCAGGACGTGGATCCGAAGCTTCTGGAAATCCTGGTCTGCCCGCTCACCAAGGCGCCGCTGGAATATGACCGCGCACGCCAGGAGCTGATCTCGCGACCGGCGCGTCTGGCCTATCCGATCCGCGACGGCATTCCGATCATGCTGGCCGACGAGGCGCGCACCCTCGACGAGGCGGAGCTGAACGCGCGCCGCTGAGCGCGGAACCAGCCCTGCGATAACCCGTTGAAGTGCCAAGGGCGGGTGCCCGCGGCGGCGGCGCCCGAAGCCGTGCAAGCGCGCCTCTCGTCGATCGGAGCGGAACCGGCCGCGCGGCTGCGCGGCCTGGGGTCGGAGGTTACACCATGGCGGCGCGCGCCTTCTGGACCGGCTATCTCAAGCTGTCCCTCGTCACCTGCCCGGTCGCCATGATGCCGGCCACCAGCGCCAGCGGCCAGGTCCGCTTCCACACCCTCAACCGCAAGACCGGCGACCGGGTCTCCGCCCGCTATGTCGACGCCGAAACCGGCAAGCCGGTGGAGGAGGACGACGAGGTCAAGGGCTACCCGGTGGGCGAGGACGCCTATGTCCTGCTCGAGGACGGCGACCTCGACGCGGTGCGGCTGGACAGCACCCGCACCATCGACATCGACCGGTTCGTCGACGCCGGCAGCATCGGCTGGATCTGGTACGACCGGCCGCATTTCCTTACCCCGGCCGACAAGGTGGGCGAGGAGGCCTTTTGCGTCATCCGCGACGCCATGGCCGCGACCGCCACCGCCGCAGTCTCGCGCCTCGTGCTTTACGGCCGCGAGCGCGCGGTGCTGCTGCGGCCGGAGGGCCGGGGCCTGGTGCTCTGGACCCTGCATTTCGGCAACGAGGTGCGGCCGCAGGACGCCTATTTCGCCGACCTCGCCGAGGCGCCCAAGCCCTCCCGCGACGCCGCGGCGCTGATCGGCAAGCTCATTTCCGGCAAGATGCTGGATTGGTCCGACGACCTCGTGGAGGACCCGGTGCAGGCCCGCCTGCTGGACTTGATCGCCGCGCGCAAGAAAAAAGCCCCGCGCCCGCGCAAGACCGCCGCGGCAATGGCCGACGCCGCCCCGCCCGCCGACAACGTGGTGGATATCACCGAGGCCCTGCGCCGCTCGCTCGCCGCCGAAAAGGCGCCCCGCCGGGGCAAGTG
>NZ_JBNFNU010000214.1:0-7310 GCF_057364445.1 Xanthobacter sp. BG11Y11_SDJG | reverse complement strand
GTCGAGGCCGGGCGGCCGCGCCACGGTCCGGGGCGGCGGCGGCCACGCAGCGCGCCCTCCGCGCGGTGCCTTCTCCTGGTCGCTCATGGCCATGGCGTGCCTCCCGGACCGTTGCATCTCGTTGCAAACGGTAACGTGTCTTCGCCCCTTTCTTCGATTAGCAAGCAAAGCCCTTCACAATCCCTGAAGGGCGATGCGGCCGAATTCCTCCATTGCGCGAACGCAAGGACAGGACCGAGGTTCGGACCTCTCTCTGGCCGCCCGATCGAAGGACGCAATGCAATGCGGAGCCTTGCCATCCCATGAAAGCCCGGACCTGGCTGCGCATTCTGCTCGTCCTCCTGGTGGCGGCCGCCGGCGTCGCGGCCTGGCGCTTCACGCACCTCGCCGAAGTGAAGGCCGTGGCGGTGCGCCGCGGCACGGCGGCGGAGATCGTCTACGCCACCGGCGTGGTGGAGCCGCGCCGCTGGGCCAAGGTGTCGACCCTGCAGCGCCAGCGCATCGTCTCCATCTGCGACTGCGAGGGCCAAAGGGTGAAGCAGGGCGACGTGCTGGCGCAGCTCGACGATTCGGTCGAGCAGGCGACCCTCGCCGAGATGGAGGCGCGCCGGGCGCGGCTCGAAGGCGACGTGGCCCGCGCCAAGAGCCTCATGGAGCGTCAGGTGGCGAGCCAGACCGCCTACGAGCAGGTGCTGACGCAACTGCGCGAATACGAGGCGCGGGTGGAGGCGCAGAAGCAGCGCATTGAGGAATTGAAGCTGCGCGCGCCCATGGACGGCGTGATCCTGCGCAAGGACGGCGAGGTGGGCGAGGTGCTCGCCACCACCGGCGACACCACCCTGTTCTGGATCGGCGAGCCGAAGCCCCTGCGCATCGTCGCCGACGTGAACGAGGACGACATCCCGCGCGTGAAGGTCGGCCAGAAGGTGCTGCTGCGCAACGACGGCTACAAGGACCAGCTGCTGGAGGCGACCGTCGCCGAGATCACGCCCAAGGGCGACCCGGTGAACAAGACCTTCCGCGTCTATCTCTCGCTGCCCGACGACACGCCGCTCGCCATCGGCATGAGCGTCGAGGCGAACATCGTCGTCGCCGAGCGCGACAACGTGCTGCTGGTGCCCGGCGAGGCGCTGATCGGCGACGCCGCCTTCCGCATCGAGGGGCGGCGCCTCGCGCGCACCGAGCTGACGCTCGGCCTGCGCGGCACCCGCATGAGCGAGGTGCTCTCGGGCCTCAAGGAGGGCGACCTGGTGGCGAGCCCCGCCACCAGCGACCTGCGGAACGGGGAGCGCGTGCGCGTCCTCGGCCGAACGCTCCTGGACCAGGGCGCCGCCACCGGATCGGAGGGCGCGCCCAAGGGAGCGGCGCCGTGAGCGCCCGCTTCGGCCTCGCCGTCTCCATCGCCCTCACCCATGTGCGCAGCCGGGCGCGGCAGACGCTGGTGGGCGTGCTCGGGGTCGCCACCGGCGTCGGCTTCTCGGTGATGATGGCGGCGCTGATGGAGGGCTCCCAGCGCGACTTCATCACCCAACTGGTGGACGCGCTGCCGCACATCCTGGTGAGCGACGAGCGGCGCCATCCCTCGCCCCAGCCGGCCGAGGAGGCCTTTGACGCCGCCGCGATCCAGGGCCTGACCACCAAGGCGATCCGGCCCGGCATCAAGAACCCCTACGCCATCATGTCCGCCATTTCGGGCTGGGTGGAGGGGGCGGTGGCGCCCTCGGTGCAGGCCAAGGCGGTGGTGCGCTTCGCCGGGCGCGACCGCACCGCCAGCGTGATCGGCGTCGATCCCAAGCGCGAGGGCGCGGTCTCCAAGCTGCCGACGCAGATCCGCGAGGGCACGCTCGCCGACCTCTACCGCGCCTCCAACGCCATCATTCTCGGCGACGGGCTGGCGGGCAAGATCGGCGCACGGGTCGGCAACGTGGTGTCGGTGACGGGAGGCACCGGCCAGGTGCTGCTGTGCACCGTGGTCGCCTTCTCCCATACCGGCGTCGCCTCCGCCGACGACAGCCAGGCCTATGTGCTGGTGAAGACGGCGCAGATCCTCGCCGGCCAGACCGGGCTGGTGAACGAGATCCGCGTGAAGGCGCAGGACGTGATGGCGGCGCGCGAGATCGCCGCGCGCATCGAGGCCGAGACCGGCTACAAGTCGGTGTCCTGGCAGGAGGCGCACGAGGACCTGCTCTCCGCCTTCGAGATCCGCAACCTCATCATGTACATGGTGGTGGGCGCGATCCTGCTGGTGGCCTCGTTCGGCACCTACAACATCATCTCCACCATCACCCACGAGAAGACGCGCGACATCGCCATCATGAAGTCGCTCGGCCTCACCGAGCGCCTGGTGCGCACCATCTTCGTGCTGGAGGGGCTGGTGATCGGGCTGACCGGGATGGCCCTCGGCTTCGCGCTCGGCTTCGGCCTCTCGCTCGCCATGGGACAGGTGGCGATCAAGAGCCCGTTCATGGATGCGACCCACCTGCCCATCTATTATTCGCCGCTGCACTACGCGCTTGCCGGGGCGGTCGCGTTGAGCGCATCCCTGGTCGCGGCCTATCTGCCGGCGCGCAAGGCGGCCTCGCTGCAGCCGGTGGACATCATCCGGGGCGCCTCGTGAGCGGCGCGCCCCTGATCCGCGCGGAAAACCTCGGCCGGGTAATCACCGGCGAGGTGCCGGCGACGCTCATCGCGGACGCCAACCTCCGCGTCGCGCCGGGAACCTTCATGGCCATCACCGGGCCGTCCGGGTCCGGCAAGTCGTCGCTGCTCTATCTGCTCGGCCTGCTGGACCTGCCCACCACCGGCGAGGTCTATGTGGACGGGCAGGCCACAAGCCGGCTGTCCGAGGACGCGCGGGCGGCGATCCGCCTGGAAAAGCTCGGCTTCGTGTTCCAGTTCCACTTTCTGCTGCCGGAATTCAGCGCCCTGGAAAACGTGCTGCTGCCCATGCGCGCGCTCGGCCGGCTGAAGGCGGAGGCGATGGAGGCGCGCGGGCTGGCGCTGCTCGCCTCGCTCGGCCTGGAGGCCCATGCGCGCAAGCGCCCGGACCAGCTGTCCGGCGGCCAGCGCCAGCGCGTCGCCATCGCCCGCGCCCTCGCCAACGACCCTGCGGTGCTGCTCGCCGACGAGCCGACCGGCAATCTCGACACCCAGTCCACCGAGCAGGTGTTCGCCATCCTGCGCCGGCTGGTGGACGCGGAGAAGCGGGCGGTGGTGATCGTCACCCACGACCTCGCTCTGGCCGCGCGCGCCGATCTCCAGGTCCGGGTGGTGGATGGACGCATCGTCGAAGGCGGCGCTCCCGCCGCGACGGGCTGAACCGCCTCGGACGAACCGCCACCTTGCGGTGCGGCACACCCGTGCCATAGTCGGAAGAGTTCCAGGGTGCGGCACCGGAACGACGGCGCGCGTCACCGCACACGGCAGCAAGATGCGTCAGGGCGCCGCAGGGCGACGGATGGGGGCATGACGAGCCAGGACGATCGTGAGCAGGAGCGGGACCTCAAGGCCCTTCTGGAACGCCTCAGGCAGGAACATCGCGACCTCGACGCGGCGATCGACGCGCTGACCGCGGTGGCGGGCTCGGACGTGCTCCAGGTGCAGCGGCTGAAGAAGCGCAAGCTGCAGCTCAAGGACCGAATCAGCCAGGTGGAGGACGAACTGTTCCCCGACATCATCGCCTGAGCGGGCCGCTTCCATCGCGTCTCGCCCCGTCATGCCCCGGCTTGTCCGGGGCATCCACTCCAGGCCCTGCCCAGCCGCGCGAAATGCAGAAACCGTGCGCCCGGCCGGAACGTTGATCCCCCGGACAAGCCGGGGGATGACGGCGGTGACGGAAATGTCAGGACGCTGAGGACCTCCGGCCTCAGAGCGCGCCCAGCATGGCGGAGGCGCTGGAAACGTCGGCCTTGGACGGCACGTCCTCCACGTTCAGCACCTTCACCACGCCATCCTCCACCAGCATGGAGAAGCGCTTGGAGCGCAGGCCGAGGCCGGCGGCCGAGCCGTCGAAGGTGAGGTCGAGCGCCTTGGCGAAGGCGGCATCCGCGTCGGCCAGGAAGACGATCTTGCCGTCCGCGCCGCTCGCCTTCTCCCAGGCGCCCATGACGAAGGGATCGTTCACCGACACCACGGCGATGGTGTCGACGCCCTTGGCCTTGATCGCCTCGGCCTCGGCCAGATAGCCCGGCAGGTGGTTCTTGTGGCAGGTGGGCGTGAAGGCGCCGGGGACCGCGAACAGCACGACCTTCTTGCCCTTGAAGATCTCGTCGCCGCTCTTCGGCACCGGGCCGTCGGCCGTCATCATGCGAAAGGTGGCGGAGGGAAGGGTATCACCGACCGAGATGGGCATGGAGCGCTCCGATGGATTGCGGCGGGTTCGGCCGCTGCGCGACAATACGTCGTTTTCCGGAGGAGGAAAGCGCCGAAATCCGTTGCGGAAACGGCGCTCAGGGGGCCGGGATCTCGTGCTCCACCGCGATCGCCCGCGGCGCGTCCACCAAGGTGAAGGCGAGGCGGGCGCCCTCGATCCCGGCGTTCGGCGGCAGGCCGTCCACCGCCAGCACGAAGCGCGCCCTGCCATCGGGCAGCGCCGTCTTCTGCGGCAGCGGCAGCGCCCAGCGCGGGTCCGGCCCCTCCACGAACAGATCGGCCATGGGGCTGTGGACGCGGGCCTCCACCACCAGTTCGGGCGGCGTCTTGGAGCGGTCCAAAGCGACCGAGGTCACGGCTGGCGCCTCGGCGCCGCCCAGCGCCGCCGCCTGGGCACCGAAGCGCACGCCTGGGCGATGCGGGCGTCCGCGCCGACGCCGTCTTTGCCGTCGATCACGAGAGAGAATTCCGCCTGCGCCGGCAGGCACAGCGCCTCGCAGACCGCGAAGTCGAGCTTGAGGTGGAGGCGCGCCGGCGCCTTGGGATCGGCGAGCCTGACCGCCAGCGGGAACAGCACGTTGCCCTTGTAGCCGATGGAATAGACGCCGGCCCCGTCGGCGAAGCGCCGCGGCGCCGGCCACGCCATGTCCACCCCCAGCACGTTGTGGGAGCCGGCCCACTCGATCTGCGGCGGCACGCCGGCATCACCGGGATAGCGCCAGTAGGTCTTCCAGTGCGGGGCGAGCCGGATCTCCAGGCCCGCCTGGGCCACGTCGCCGGCGATCGACCCGGCGATCAGCCGCACCTCGGCGCCCTGCACCGCCACCGGCGCGCTCTCGCCCGCCGCGGCGGGACGCACCGGCGCGGCCGCCAGCGTCACGGCGAGGGCGCAAAGCCCGAAACGGAAGGGACGAAAGCGTGCGCAGATCATGGTCCAGCGGGGTAGCGCCTTCCGCGGCCGGGCGCAAAGCCCCCGTGAGCACAAGGCCGTGACGGCACGCGCGAACACCCCGCCGGAGCCGGTCCGGCGCTCACGAAGCGGACGTGGCGCATTCCCAAACCGGGCGCGGCGCGGTAGCCTTCTCCCATGATCGATATCGCCAGGCACGGATCGTCGGAAGAGGATCCGAACTTCCTCGACGGCCAGATGCTCATCGCCATGCCGGCCATGCGCGACGAGCAGTTCGCCCGCACGCTCATCTATCTGTGCGCCCACTCGGCGGACGGCGCCATGGGCATCGTCGTCAACCAGCCGGCGAGCCACATCGACTTTGCCGAACTCCTGGTCCAGCTCGATGTGGTGCCCGCTTCCGACCGCATCCTGCTGCCGAAGCGCGCCGAGGGCATCAAGGTGCTGCGCGGCGGCCCGGTGGAGACGGGACGCGGCTTCGTGCTGCACTCGGCAGACTATTTCATCGAGAATTCCACGCTGCCCATCGACGACGACATCTGCCTGACGGCGACGCTCGACATCCTGAAGGCCATCGCCGGCGGACACGGCCCGAAGAGCGCGGTCCTCGCCCTCGGCTATGCCGGCTGGGCGCCGGGCCAATTGGAGATGGAGATCCAGGCCAATGGCTGGCTCCATTGCGCCGCCGATTTCGATCTGGTGTTCGGCGGCAGCACGGAGGCGAAATACGACCTCGCCTTGCGCAAGCTCGGCATCGATCCCGGCATGCTCTCCTCGGAGGCCGGGCACGCGTGACGGTGCGGCGCGGGCCTGATCCCCGCGCCGCTGACCGGCCGGCTCAGTCGGCGGGCCGCAGCTTCGCGGCGTCCGCCTCGGCCGGCAGATAGAGCGCGCCGTCGCGATAGACCGCGCCCTCCATGATGCCCTTGCCGTCCTTCACCGCGATGGTGCCGACAAAGGCGCCGAGCGTCGACTGGTGGTCGCCGGCGCGGAACGTGACGGTGCCGAACGGCGTGTCCACCGCGATGCCCTTCGCCGCCGCGATCAGCTTGTCGGTATCCGTGGAGCCGGCCTTGGCGATGATGGCGGCGGCCGCCTTCATGGCCGAATAGCCGACGATGGAGCCGAGCCGCGGATAATCGCCGAACTTGCCCTGATAGGCCTTCAGGAAGGCCTGGTGCGCGGGCGTGTCGATCACCTGCCAGGGATAGCCGGTGACAATCCAGCCCACCGGCGCCTCGTCCTTCATGGGGTCGAGATATTCCGGCTCGCCGGTAAGGAAGCTCACCACCGCCCGGTCCTTGAACAGGCCGCGCGTGGTGCCCTCGCGCACCAGCTTCGCGAGGTCGGGGCCAAAGGTGACGTTAAGGATGGCGTCGGGCTTGGCCGCGGCGATGGCCTGCACCACCGGGCCGGCGTCGATCTTGCCCTGGGGCGGCCACTGCTCGGCCACCCACTCGATGTCCGGGCGCTTCTCCGAGAGCAGCTTCTTGAACACCGCCACCGCCGACTGGCCGTATTCGTAGTTCGGCGCGATGGAGGCCCAGCGCTTGGCCGGGAGCTTCGCCGCCTCCTCCGCCAGCATGGCCGCCTGCATGTAGTTGGAGGGGCGCAGGCGGAAGGTGTAGGCGTTGCCCTTGTCCCAGACGATGGCGTCGGTGAGCGGCTCGGCGGCGAGGAAGAACACCTTCTTCTGCTTCGCGAAGTCGGAGACCGCGAGGCCCACGTGGGAGAAGAAGGTGCCCATCAGCATCGCCACCTTGTCGGCGGAGACCAGCTCGTTGGCGGCGGTGATGGCGTCGGCCGGCTTGCCGGCGTCGTCCTTGGAGATCACCTCCACCTTGCGGCCGAGCAGGCCGCCGGCGGCGTTGACCTCCTCAAGCGCCAGCTGCCAGCCCTTGCGGTAGGGCTCGGTGAAGGCGGGAATGGTGGAATAGGAATTGATCTCGCCGATGCGGATCGGCGCCTGCGCCATCGCGGCGCCGGGCGCCAGCGCGGCGAGGAGGCCGAGCGCCAGCGCGGCGAGGAG
>NZ_JBNFNU010000213.1:0-7334 GCF_057364445.1 Xanthobacter sp. BG11Y11_SDJG | reverse complement strand
GCACCATTTTGGCGCAGGCCGGCGCGCGGACTGCGCGGCCGCGTCAGTCCTGGGAGGTGCTCTCCCAGTTCGCGTGGGTGACGCCTCGGGTGCCGGCGAGGCCGGCCACCACCTGGTCCAGTTCGTCCGGGTCGACCGAGGTGCTCACCAGCCGCGCCACCAGTTCCACCGCATCGCCCTGGACCGAGGACGTGACGTCGCCCACCGGGTAGGACGCCTTCTGCAGCGCCTTGATGAGCGCCTCGCGCACCTCGGCGACGGCATGCGCATCGGCGGTCAGGTGCACCTCGTAGCTCAGCTCGGAGCTGCGCGCGTTCAGCGGGATGCGGTCGATGGCGCCGGCGAGCGGGCGCAGCAGCGTATTGCCGGCGATGATGATGAAGGTGATGAGCAGCGCCTCGGCCAGCATGTCCGAGCCGGTGCAGGCGCCCACCGCCGCCGAGCACCATAGTGTCGCGGCCGTGTTGAGGCCGCGGATGTTCAGGCCTTCCTTCATGATGACGCCGGCACCGAGAAAGCCGACGCCGGTGATGACGTTGGCCACCACGCGCAGCACGTCCGTGGTGGTGCCGATGCGCGCGGCGAGGTCGGTGAAGGCCGCGGCGCCC
This sequence comes from Xanthobacter sp. BG11Y11_SDJG, assembly GCF_057364445.1. Taxonomy (NCBI): domain Bacteria; kingdom Pseudomonadati; phylum Pseudomonadota; class Alphaproteobacteria; order Hyphomicrobiales; family Xanthobacteraceae; genus Xanthobacter; species Xanthobacter sp. BG11Y11_SDJG. The sequence continues at coordinate 6,726 of NZ_JBNFNU010000213.1, read as the reverse complement.
ACCGCCACCAGCACGTTGGTGCGCAGGCCCGCGGTGCGCTGGCGGTACTGGCGCTCGGCGCCGATCAGCGTGCCGAGCACGAACGCCGCGCCGAGGCTCACCACCGTATCGGCGAAGTCGACGCCGCTGAAAGTCTCGATGAAACGCACCGCCGCCTGCCCCCTTGCCGCGCAGTGCCTGCGCGCGTTGCCGCCGCACCGGGGACCGCTCTATGGGGCGGTGCCCGCATTGGCAAGCGCAAACGCCGCGGGGTGCCTGCCTGGGTCACGCCGCGGCGAGCGGCGCCGACAGCATCCAGCGGTGGCCGAACGGATCGACGAGGGTCGCGAAACGGTCGCCCCAGAAGGCGTCGCTGGGCAGCATCTCGCCGACCGCGCCTTCCGCCAGCGCGCGGGCAAAGGTGGCATCCACGTCGCCGGCCGCGGCGAGCGGCAGCGCCACCGCGACGCTGGCGCGCACTCCCGGCACCGGCGCGCCGGCGCCGCTCTCGAACTCGGGGAAGTCGTCGGAGATCATCACAACGCCATCGCCGAAGACGAGCCGCGCATGGAACACGCGCTGGCCGTCCTCGGCCATCATCTTGAATGTCTCCTGCGCCCCGAACGCCTTCTGGTAGAAGGCGATGGCGTCCAGCGCCCGGCCCACGGTGAGATAAGGGATGACGCTTCCTGCCCGTTCCGCCATGGCCTGTCCTCCGCCTGTTGGCGCGCCGCATCCTGCTGGCGCATGCCCTGCCGCACCGGGAGCATCGGCCGCGCCGTGTGACAATGCGATGTCGCGGGCGGCGCGCCTAGCGTCGCTGCGCTGCAAGATTGTCGCCGCATAGTGGAACTGCTACAAACCGCTCATGTCCATGACCGTGCCCGCTTCTGCCTGGTGCCGGGCGGCCTTCTGCGCCGCCGGACCGTTCGCGCGCACCACCATGGAATTTGCCGCGGTGCCCGACCATGTGCGTCTGCCCGGCCGCTTCTTCGGACGCTTCACCACCGCCGCCTCGGCGGTGCTTCCTCGCTGACGTCCGCCCCGTCTTCCCCGCACTGAGATCATCCGCCCGGCCGCATTCGCGCGCGCGGGCATCCTTAAGGGACACCACCCCATGAACGCACCCGTCGGCGGCCCCCGCACCCTCTATGACAAGATCTTCGACGACCACGTGGTCGAGCGCCAGGACGACGGCACCTGCCTGCTCTATATCGACCGCCATCTGGTGCACGAGGTGACGAGCCCGCAGGCCTTCGAGGGCCTGCGCGTGACCGGCCGCAAGGTGCGCGCGCCGCAGAAGACGCTCGCCGTGGTGGACCACAACATCCCCACCACAGACCGCACGCTGCCGAACCCGGACCCGGAAAGCGTGGCGCAGATCGCGGCGCTGGCGGAGAACGTCAAGGAATTCGGCATCGAATACTATGACGGCTTCGACAAGCGGCAGGGCATCGTCCACGTGATCGGCCCGGAGCAGGGCTTTACCCTGCCCGGCACCACCATCGTCTGCGGCGACAGCCACACCTCGACCCACGGCGCGTTCGGCGCGCTCGCCCATGGCATCGGCACCTCGGAGGTGGAGCACGTGCTCGCCACCCAGACGCTGATCCAGAAGAAGGCGAAGAACATGCGCGTCACGGTCGACGGCACGCTGCCGGAGGGCGTGGGCGCCAAGGACATCATCCTGTCGATCATCGGCACCATCGGCACCGCCGGCGGCACCGGCTACGTGATCGAATATGCGGGCGAGGCCATGCGCGCCCTCTCCATGGAGGGGCGGATGACCGTGTGCAACATGTCCATTGAGGGCGGCGCGCGCGCCGGCATGGTGGCGCCGACGAGAAGACCTACGCCTATCTGGAAGGCCGCCCCAAGAGCCCCAAGGGCGCGGACTGGGATGCGGCGCTGCGCTACTGGGACACGCTGCGCTCGGATGAGGGCGCCTATTTCGACACCGAGCTGAAGCTCGATGCGGCGCGCCTGCCGCCCATCGTCTCCTGGGGCACCAGCCCCGAGGACGTGGTCTCCGTGGAAGGCGTGGTGCCGGACCCGGAGCAGATCGCCGACGAGGTGAAGCGCGCCGCCAAGCACCGGGCGCTGGCCTATATGGGCCTCACCGCGGGCACCAAGATCACCGACATCGCCCTCAACCGGGTGTTCATCGGCTCGTGCACCAATTCGCGCATCGAGGACCTCAGGACGGTGGCGAAGATCGTCGCCGGCCAGAAGGTGAACCCGCACGTCGCCGCCATGATCGTGCCCGGCTCCGGCATTGTGAAGGAGCAGGCGGAGGCCGAGGGCCTCGACAAGATCTTCCTGGCGGCGGGCTTCGAGTGGCGCGAGCCGGGCTGCTCCATGTGCCTCGCCATGAACGCCGACCGCCTGTCGCCGGAGGAGCGCTGCGCCTCCACCTCGAACCGCAACTTCGAGGGCCGGCAGGGTCCGCGCGGGCGCACCCATCTGGTCTCGCCCGCCATGGCGGCGGCGGCGGCGATCGCCGGCCGCTTCGTGGACGTGCGGGCCTTGGCCGCACGCCTGACGTTTTGAGCGGTAACGGGAGGCCGTCGGCGGGGCCGGCGGCGCGGTCCGGGACTGTTGCAAAAGAAAAACGGGCAACCAAAAGGGTCGCCCGTTTTCAATCACAAGATCGTGAAATCTCTGCCTTGGGGAACGGTCTGCTGACCGTTCGCCGCCCCACCGCCCTCATCCGAGGGTGGCAAGCACCGTGGACACCGAGGCGGCGCTCGCCTCGTGGGGGGCGAAAAACGCAGCGATTCCAATGATCGTCACCAGCGCGCCGGTGACCGCAAGCTTCCGAAGCATGGTCACTCTCCCAATTCCTCGTCTGCGTCGACAACGATGCAGAGCCATTAAGAGTTCCTTAACCAAACCGGGCTGAACGGCGCTTGAGGTCCGCGTTCATAAGGCGTTCAGCCTTGTAACGCCCGCGTGAGTACTCGGCCGGCGGCGCCAATAGTTCGAGCGAAGGGCCCCATCAGGAGCGGGAGCGGAGCAGATGAGCACGCACAATGCCTGGCGCGACCGCGAGGCGCCGAGCCTCGCCGATTTCGAGGAGTTGGCGCGCGAGGCCTTCGCCCGCCTGCCCGAAACCTTCCGCCGCCTGTGCGAGGGCGTGGTGATCCGCGTCGAGGACTTCCCCACCGACGAGGTGCTCGACGCCATGGAGGCGGAGACGCCGTTCGACCTGCTCGGCCTGTTCCAGGGCATCGGCCGCGCGCAGGACGGCGCCACCTCCCAGACCGGCCAGATGCCCAACATGGTGTTCCTCTATCGCCGGCCCATGCTCGACTACTGGGCCGAGCACGAGGAGACCCTCGGCGGCCTCGTCACCCACGTCCTGGTGCACGAGATCGGCCACCATTTCGGCCTCTCCGACGAGGACATGGAGCGCATCGAGGAACTGGCCGATGGGCCGTGATGCCACATGGACCGCCGGACTTGCATCAGTTTAGAAACGCTCCAAACAATAGGAGCCCGTCATGACCACCCCTCTCCCGCCCGAACGCTACTCCCCCTCCATGCGGGCGTTGCACTGGCTCGTGGTGGTCGCGGTGCTCGTGGTTTATGGCGTCACCTATCTGGAAGCGGTCTTTCCGCGCGGCTCGCTGGGGCGGTCCTACATCTGGTGGACCCACATCTCGGTGGGACTTCTTCTGGTGGCGCTGATGGCGCTGCGCATTCCCAACCGCCTCGTCGCGCGCCCGCCGGCGCCGTCGGCCGCGCTCTCGCGGCCGGTGCGCATCGCCTCGGAGGCGGCGCACGGGCTGCTCTATCTGCTGCTGATCGCGACGCCGCTCGTAGGCATCTGGCTCGCCTTCCTGCGCGGCGACGCGGTGACCTTCTTCTCGCTGTTCACCATCCCGGCGCCGATCCCGGTCGACCGCACCTTCGCCCGCGAGATCAAGGAGGTCCACGAATGGCTGGCGAACGCGCTGGTGCTGATCGCCCTCGTCCACGCCGCCGCGGCGCTGGTGCATCATTTCGTGCTGAAGGACGACGTGCTGCGCCGCATGCTGCCCGGACCCCGCTGACCGCGCCGGCGCTGGGCAACCGCGCCAGTGCCTGTTAGGACTGACCCCAAGCGCGAAAGCGCACTCCACCCCAAGAACAACGCGAAATCCCGAGGATACCGATGGACAAGTTCACCGTTCTCGAAGGCGTCGCCGCGCCGCTGAAGCTGGTCAATGTCGATACCGACATGATCATCCCCAAGCAGTACCTGAAGACGATCCAGCGCACCGGCCTCGGCAAGGGCCTGTTCTCGGAGATGCGCTACCGGCAGGACGGCTCCGACAATCCCGACTTCGTGCTGAACCAGCCCGCCTACAAGGGCGCGAAGGTGCTGGTGGCCGGCGACAATTTCGGCTGCGGCTCGTCGCGCGAGCACGCCCCCTGGGCGCTGCTCGACTTCGGCATCCGCTGCATCATCTCCACCTCGTTCGCCGACATCTTCTACAACAACTGCTTCAAGAACGGCGTGCTGCCCATCAAGGTCTCGCCCGAGGAGCTGGAGAAGCTGTTCGAAGACGCCGAGCGCGGCGCCAACGCGACCCTCACCATCGACCTGCCGAACCAGGAGATCCGCGGTCCCGACGGCGGCGCGATCCATTTCGAGATCGACCCGTTCCGCAAGCGCTGCCTGCTGGAGGGCCTCGACGACATCGGCCTGACGCTCCAGAAGGCGCCGAGCATCGCCGCGTACGAGACCGCCAAGGGTGCCGAGCAGCCCTGGCTTTAGGGTCCGGCCCGCCGGTTCATCGGATCAAGTTCGCACGAAGAACGGGCGCTCCCGGCGGGGAGCGCCCGTTCTTTTTTCTGCGCGGGCGGGCCGAATTCGCCCCGAAGCTCTGGACCCGCCGGGGGATTTGCTTAATCTCTTGGCATTCCAATCAGTCCTGCGCCTGCGCGTCGCCGCGCGGATGGTCCCTTTTGCCTGGAAGGAGGTGCGAAATTGCCCCACGATACGCCGCTGATCGCGACCCTCGTCGGGGCCTTCGTGCTGGCCTTCGTGTTCGGCGCCATCGCCCAGCGGCTGCGTCTGTCGCCTCTGGTGGGCTACCTTCTGGCCGGTGTCATGGCCGGTCCCTTCACCCCGGGCTTCGTCGCCGACCAGCACATGGCGGTGGAACTGGCCGAGATCGGCGTCATCCTGCTGATGTTCGGCGTCGGCCTGCATTTCTCGCTGCGCGATCTGTTGTCGGTGAAGGCCATCGCGGTGCCGGGAGCGGTGCTGCAGATCGGCGTCGCCACCCTCATGGGCGTCGGTCTCGCTTATGTCATGGGCTGGGGCCTCGGCGGCGGGCTGGTGTTCGGCCTCTCGCTCTCCGTCGCCTCCACCGTGGTGCTGCTGCGCGCGCTGCAGGAGCGCCGCCTCATCGAGAGCGAGCAGGGCCGCATCGCGGTCGGCTGGCTGATCGTCGAGGACCTCGCAATGGTGCTGGCGCTGGTGCTGCTGCCGGCGCTGTCGGAATCGCTCGGCGGCAAGGCGGTGGACGCCGGCGCCGCCGCGGCCTTCCTCGGCCCCATGGACCTGTGGACCTCGCTCGCCGTCACGCTCGGCAAGGTGGCGGGCTTCGTGCTGTTCATGCTGCTGGTTGGGCGGCGGGTCATTCCCTGGATCATGCATTCCGTCGCCCATATCGGATCGCGCGAGCTGTTCCGCCTCGCCGTGCTCGCCATCGCGCTGGGCGTCGCCTTCGGCTCGGCGAAGCTGTTCGGCGTGTCGTTCGCGCTCGGCGCCTTCTTCGCCGGCATGGTGCTGAGCGAAAGCCCGCTGTCCCACCGGGCGGCGGAGGAGACGCTGCCGCTGCGCGACGCCTTCGCCGTGCTGTTCTTCGTCTCGGTGGGCATGCTGGTGGACCCGGCGATCGTCGTGAAAAGCCCGCTGCCGCTGCTCTGCGCGCTGGCCATCGTGCTGTTCGGCAAGTCGGTGGCGGCCTATCTGCTGGTGCGGATGTTCGGCTATTCGCAGCTGACCGCCCTTACCATTTCCGCCTCGCTGGCGCAGATCGGCGAATTCTCCTTCATCCTCGCCGCGCTCGGCGTCAGCCTCGGCCTGATGCCGGCCGAGGCGCGCGACCTGATCCTCGCCGCCGCGATCCTGTCGATCCTCGCCAACCCCTTCTTCTTCCTGGTCCTCGACCGCTTCCGGGCGAAGAAGGCCGCGGCCGCGATGGCCGCCGGCGCCCGCGCCCCGGAGCGGGCGGTGGAGGCGCCGGTCCCGGCGCCCGAATTGGTGCGCACGGAAAAGGACGGCCATATCGTCCTGGTCGGCTATGGCCGGGTCGGGCGCCTGGTGGCGGAGGGCCTGAAGGAGGCCGGCACCGTGTTCCTCGTGATCGAGGACCAGGAGGACCGGGTGGAGGAGCTGCGCAAGCTCGACATCGAGGTGGTGGACGCCAACGCCGCCTCCCCGGCCGCCCAGGAGGCCGCCAACCTCGCCGGCGCGCGGCGGCTCATCCTCGCCATCCCCGACGGCTTCGAGGCGAGCGGCGTGCTCAAGAAGGCGCGCGTGCTCAATCCGCAGATCGAGATCGTCGCCCGCGCCCATTCCGACGCGGAGGTGAGCCACCTGCGCCAGAGCGGGGCGGACCTCATCATCATGGGCGAGCGCGAGGTGGCGCGCGGCATGCTCGCGCATGTGCTGGCGGATCCGGAATCCGACCCCGGCGCCGCGCGGCCCGCTGGGGGATGGCGGCGGACGGCATCGCCGGCGCCGAGGAC
>NZ_JBNFNU010000212.1:0-7340 GCF_057364445.1 Xanthobacter sp. BG11Y11_SDJG | reverse complement strand
CCATGGCCGACATTTTCCCGGCGTCGAGGCCCGCGTCGTCACCGCGACCTCCGGTCCCATGGTCATGGAGGCCGGCGTGGCGCTCCTGGATCGCGTGCGCCGGGTCAATGCGCCCGTCGTCACGTTGGGGGCGACCCCCGCTTACGGACAGACAGATTGCGGCGGCAAGACGGCGCTTGCCCGCGCCGTGCCGCCGCCCGCAAGGAAGTGAACGCCGATGCATGCTCCCGGCCCGCGCCCCGTCGCCCCCTCCCGGCGCAGCGCCGTCGCCCCCTTCATGGTCATGGACGTGATGGAGCGCGCCGCGCGCATCGAGGCCACGGGCGGCAAGGTGATCCACCTGGAGGTGGGCCAGCCCGCCGCCCCTGCCCCGCTGGTGGCCCGCAATGCCGCCGCCGCGGCGCTGGCCGCCGGCCAGGTGGGCTATACCACCGCGCTCGGCATCCCGGCGCTGCGCGCCCGCATCGCCCGGCATTATGCCGACGCCTACGGCCACGCCCTCGATCCCGAGCGGGTGGTGGTGACGAGCGGCTCCTCGGCCGGCTTCATCCTTGCCTTCCTCGGCCTGTTCGAGGCCGGCGACCGGGTCGCCATCGCCGCGCCGGGCTATCCGCCCTACCGCCACGTGCTGAGCGCGCTCGGCTGCGAGCCGGTGCTGATCGAGACCCATGCGGAGGACCGCCACGCGCTCACGCCGGAGCAATTGCGCCAGGCGCACAAGGAGGCGCCGCTCGCCGGCGTGCTGGTGGCGAGCCCGGCCAATCCCACCGGCACCATGATGGACCGCGCGGCGCTCTCGGCGCTGATCGACTGCGCGCGGGAGCTCGGCATCGCCTTCATCTCGGACGAGATCTATCACGGCCTCGACTATGCCTTCCCGGCGGTGACGGCGGCGGCGTTCGGCGACGACGTGACGGTCATCAACTCGTTCTCGAAATACTTCTGCATGACCGGCTGGCGTGTGGGCTGGATGGTGGTGCCACCGGCTCTGGTGCGCACCATGGAGCGGCTGCAGCAGAACCTCTCCATCTCCGTGCCCACGCTCTCCCAGATCGCCGCCGACGCCGCCTTCGAGGGCCGCGCCGAGATGGAGGCCATCAAGCAGAGCTATGTGGAGAACCGGCGCATCCTCACCGAGGGCCTGCCCAAGGTGGGGCTGACGCGCTTCCTGCCGGCGGACGGCGCGTTCTACCTCTATGCCGACGCCTCGGACTTCACCTCCGATTCCCTCGACTTCGCCACCCGGCTGCTGGACGCCGCCCATGTGGCGTTGACCCCGGGCGTGGACTTCGACCCGTTCCACGGCCACCAGTATCTGCGCATCTCCTATGCCGGCGCGGCGGCCGACATGCGCGAGGCGGTGGCGCGGATCGGCACGTTCCTCGCCAAAGGGTGAGGGTGGCCGGCGCCGCGCTGCCATGATGTCGCGCGAATTGATGCTAGTCTTGAGGCCATGAGCCGCCTGTCAGACCAGATCGTCGAGATCACCCCGGACGTGCTGCTGAAGGCCTATGCCTGCGGCATCTTCCCCATGGCCGAGAGCGCGGACGATCCCGGCCTCTACTGGATCGAGCCGGAGCGGCGCGGCATCATCCCGCTGGATGCCTTCCAGGTGTCTTCCCGGCTCGCCCGCACGGTGCGTTCCGACAAGTTCGAGATCCGCGTCGACACCGACTTCGAGGGTGTCATCGACGGCTGCGCCGAGCCCCAGGAGGGGCGCGAGAAGACCTGGATCAACGAGCGCATCCGCCGGCTCTACGGCGAACTGTTCCAGCGCGGGCGCTGCCACACGGTGGAGGCCTGGCGCGACGGGCGGCTGGTGGGCGGGCTCTACGGCGTGCGGCTCGGCGGCGCCTTCTTCGGCGAAAGCATGTTCCACCGCGAGCGCGACGCCTCGAAGGTGGCGCTGGTGCACCTGGTCGGGCGGCTGAACGCGGGCGGATTCCGCCTGCTCGACACCCAGTTCGTCACCAGCCACCTGAAGAGCTTCGGCGCGCTGGAGGTGTCGCGGCGCCAGTATCACCGCCTGCTCGACCAGGCGCTCCAGACCGAGGGCGACTTCTACCGCTGGCCCGCCGCGGTGTCGGGGATGGGCGCCTTGCAGCCCACCAGCCAGACGTCATAGATCGGGTGCTCCACGCCGTGCAGGCCCGGGCTCGATGCGAACATCCAGCCGGTGAAGATGCGCCGCGCCTCGCCCTTGGGCGTCACCTCGTTCACCTCGGCGAAGGCCGTGGTGTTCTGCTGCTCCGTCGCCGGGCGCGTGTAGCACACGCGCGGCGTCACCTGCAGGCCGTGCTCGTTGGGGAACTGCACGGTCTCGCCGATGGCGACGTCGAAGGTGCGGATGCGGCCAGTGATCTTGTCGAGCCCGGCGAACACCGCGAAAGAGTTGGCGATCTTCACCGACGGCGGCTGCACCACGGTCACGTCGCCGTCCGGGGAGGTCTCCACCTGCGGGCCGGCGGCGGGCGGCGCGGGCTGGGCCTGGGGTGCCGCCTGCGGTCGCGGCTGGATGGGCTGGCGCGGCACGAGACCGCCAGGCGGCGGGACCGGCTGGGATTCGATGCCCTGGCGCTGGCTCTGCGCAACGGCGGGAGGCGCGCCGAGGCCGACGACGCCCACGGCCGCAGCCGCAAGAAATCCCGTCGCAAAACATGCCGCCGCAAGACGCGTCACCATGAGACGGGCCACCTCGAACCGGGAGGAAATCCGCACCGCCACCCTATTCGCCCGGCGTCCAGGCCTTGTAGTCGCCGGTCACGCGCGGCCGCATGCCGCCGGCGAGCACAGAGCCCTTCGGGCGGTAGGCGCCCGGCGTGCCGGTCAAATTGCGGCGGTGCGGCTTCTGCCAGTCGCGGGGCGTGTAGTTCTCCTCGGAGGGCGGGGTCTCCACGCGGTGGTGGATCCAGCCCCACCAGCCGGGGGGAATGGTCGAGGCCTCGGCATAGCCGTTATAGATCACCCAGCGGCGCTCGAAGCCGAGCGTCGGATCGATGGCGCCGCCCTTGGTGCGGTAGTAGCGATTGCCGAAGGCATCGTCGCCCACATGCTCGCCGAACCGCCGGGTCCACCACCAGGTGCCCACGGTCTGCCTCTCCCACCAGGTGAAGATATAGAGCAGAAGGGTCTTCACTGCGCTTTCGCCTCGCTTGCGACGTCGGCCGGGAACATGCCACCTCGCCCTTGCCCTGTCCACCGGCGACAAGCGCGCAGGCTCACGGCACGAACAGAAGCATCACATAGACCACGAACACGATGAGATGGACGATGCCGGTGAGCGCATTGGTGCGCCCGGTGCCGAACGAGAGGATGCACAGCACGAAGGTCATCACCATCAGCGTGCGGTCCTCGGAATCGAGGCCGAGCACCATGGGCTTGCCGATATAGATGCTGATCGCCGCCATGGCCGGAATGGTCAGCGCGATGGTGGCGAGCACCGAGCCGAGGGCGATGTTGAGGCTGTGCTGGAGGTGGTTGCGCGCCGCCGCCCGCACCGCGCTGATGCCTTCGGGCATCAGCACCAGCGCCGCCAGCAGCGCGCCCTTCACCGCGTCGGGATCGGCCAGCTGGAACTGGCCGAGGAAGGTCTCCACCCCCGCCGCCACATGGCGCGAAAGCGCCACCACCGCGCCGAGGCTGAGCAGCAGCATCACCAGAGCGATCGCGAAGCGGCGCGGGTCCGGCGCCTCGCGCCCGTGACCCACCTGCTGGGCGCCGAAATGCTCCGCGTAGCGCACCGTCTGCATGTAGAGGAACAGGCCGTAGAGGCCGATAGAGACGAACGCCATGTACGCCAGCTGGAACGGCGTGAAGGTGCCGCGGGTGTGGGCGTGGGTCTCGTTGGGCAGGACCAGCAGCATCACGCCGAGGGCGATGATCACCGAGAGATAGCCGGTGACGCCCTGCTGCGCGATCTCCTGCTCGCGGTGCTTGAAGCCGCCGAGCAGCAGGCACAGCCCGACGATGCCCGAGGTGACGATCATGATGACCGAGAGCACCGACTCGCGCGCGAGCGTCGGGTTGTTCTCCTGGTGGACCATCAGCGAGGCGATCACCGAGACCTCGATGACCGTCACCGACAAGGTGAGCACCAGCGTGCCGAACGGCTGGCCGAGGCGCGCGGCCACCACGTCGGAATGGGCCACGGTGGCGAACGCCGCCCCGGTGAGCAGCACGGTCGCCCAGCAGGCTCAGCGCGGCGGCGCCGGCCCCTGGTGCTCGGGCGCGAGGTCCGGCCAGAGCACCAGCGCCAGGGCCAACCCAAGCGCCAGGGCCGGCATCACATAGTCCGCCCGCCCGGTCCGGTGTCCGCCCACATGCGCCTCCACGCCAGGAAAGCCGGCGGTCTCGCACATCACGCCGCACCGCACAAGCGTACCGCAGCGACATGCCGCAACGCACGGGCGGCGTAGCGGCGCCCTATGGCGCCGGGCTGAATCCCTTTCCCTTGCGTTCGGCAAGGAGGCAGAGATAGGCGCTGGCGAGCGTCGCCCCGGCAAGCGCGGTGATCTCCGCATGGTCGTAGGGCGGCGACACCTCCACCACGTCGAACCCCTTGAGGTCGAGGCCGCCGAGGCGCCGCAGGCAGGACACCGCCTCGCGCGTCGACAGCCCGGCGCAGACCGGCGTGCCGGTGCCGGGCGCGAACGCCGGGTCAAGCGCGTCGATGTCGAAGGTCAGGTAGCAGGGCGCGTCGCCCACCCGCGCGCAGATGCGCGCCGCGAGCGCCGCCGGCCCCATCTCCCCCGCCGTGAGCGCGTCGATGATCTCGATGCCGTAGCTCTGCGGCGCGTGGGTGCGGATGCCCACCTGCACCGAGCGCTCCGGCAGGATCAGGCCGTCCTTCACCGCGCGGGTGATCATGGTGCCGTGGTCGACCCGGTCGCCGGCATCGTCCCAGGTGTCCTGGTGGGCGTCGAACTGCACCAGCGCCACCGGCCCGCCGAGCCGCTGGGTCAGCGCCTGCAGCAGCGGATAGGTGAGGAAATGGTCGCCACCGAGCGTCACCAGGTGGCTGCCGCGCGCATAGTGCGCCGCCGCCTGCGCGGCGATGGCCGGCGGGATGCCGGCTGGCAGCCCGTAGTCGAACACGCAGTCGCCCGCATCCGCCACGTCGAGCGCCGCGAACGGGTCGAAGCCGAAGGATAGAAGGGGTCGCCATCGAGGATGGTGGACGCGGCGCGCAGCGCGCGCGGCCCGAAGCGGGTGCCCGGCCGGTTGGACACCGTGACGTCCAGCGGCACGCCCCACACCACCACCTCGGCGCCGCCTCCGTCGCGCGCATAGCGCCGGCGCAGGAACGAGGCGGCGCCGGAATAGTTCGGCTCCGTCGACTGGCCGTGGCGGAAGCCGGGATCGAGCGCCCGGTCCACGGGGCGGGGCAAGGCGGGGGCGGCCATGGAAAAACTCTCCTCCTGCGGACGGTGCGGCGCGGGCCGCGCGCCTCGGCCGGACCGCGATCGCACTGGTATCTCTCAGTCTCGGCCCGCGATCCAGAGGCCGGCCCTGCCGATCGTGCACCGGGGCGCGCCCGCCGCGCCCATGCGCCACGCCGCTACCGCATCAGGGACACAGTCTTGCCCATTGCCGGCTTCATCAATTCGTTTAGCTTGGCAATCATCGCGGGCGACGCAGGCAGGGGAGCAACCGGGGCGCGATGACGCTTGACGTTCCGACACTCTTCCTGATGGCCACCCTTTTGAGCCTGCTGGTCGGCGCCATGCAGGCGGTGGCGTGCGTCCGGGCGGAATCGGAGGCGCTGTCCCACTGGGCCGGCGCCAGCCTGTGCTTCGGCGCCGGCTGCTTCATCGTCTTCCTGCGAGGTCCCCTGCCGCTCCAGGTCTCCTCGCTGGTGGGCAACGGGCTGATCTTCCTCGGTCTCGGCCTGGTGCTGTCGGGCATCCGCGTGTTCGACGGGCGCGCGCCACACATGTGGCTGGTGGCGGCGGCGGCCGGGCTCGGAACCGCTCTGCTCGCCGCGTCCTTCGCCTTCGGCGACCAGGCCGCTGTGCGCATTACCATCGTCTCGCTGATCGTCGCGGCCTGGGCCGGCATGGGCAGCGTCATCCTGCTGCAGACGGAAGCTGGCGCGCCGGTCGTGTCGCGGATGATCGGCGCCGTTTTGCTGAGCAGCTTCGCGCTGCTCCATCTGGCGCGCTGCGTCGGCGTGCTGAGCGGCGCGCTCACGCCCGATGCGGCCTTGAGCGGCAATCCCCAGGCGGTCCTGCTGTTGCTGGCGATCTGCCTCGCGGTCTCCTGGGGCATGGGTTCGCTGTTCATGGTGCTCGACCGGCTCGCCTCGCACGATTCCCTCACCGGGCTGGTGAACCGCCGCATGACCCTGCAGCGCGCCCGCGCCCTGCTGGAGGAGGCCCAAACCCGGCGCCGGCCGCTCTCCGTCCTGATGGTGGACCTCGATCACTTCAAGTCGGTCAACGACCGCTTCGGGCATTTGGCGGGCGACGCGGTGCTGCGGGCCTTCGCCGGCCGAGCCCGCGAGGCCCTGCGGGCCGGAGACTTCATCGGCCGCTATGGCGGGGAGGAATTCTGCGTGGTGCTGCCCGGCGCCAACGCCGAGGACGCCCGCGCCGTGGCCGAGCGCCTGCGGGCGGTGGCCCAGTCCGAACTGCCGCCGTTCCGGAGCCAGGCGGTGCCGGTGACGGTGACGATCGGCACCGCCAGCTATTCTCCGACCGGCGCCATCCCCGGCGACGTGGAGGACCTGATCCAGCAGGCCGACCATGCGCTCTATGAGGGCAAGCGTCTCGGCCGGAACCGGGTGATCACCTTCTCGCCCTCAGGCAAACCGGTCTTCGAGATCCACACCGCCCACGCCCACGCCTGACCGGCGCGGCCTATTCCGGAACGAGGCGCCCCTCGAACACCACCGTCCCCGGCGCCTCCCCGGTTGCCGCCCCGTTGGCCGGTCCGAGCGTGACCGCCACCGTCGCCGTGCGGAGCGTGCCCCGGTCCACGGCGCCGAGTGCCGGCGCCCGCACCGCGAGCCCGGAGGAGAAATCGCCGAGCCGCACCGCCCGCTCGCCCTTCGGCCGCAGCCACAGCTGGTAGGCCATGCCTTCCGGCGGCGGGGGCGCGAAGGCGCGCACGAACACGACCCCGCTTTCCGGATCGACCCGCACCGCCACGGCGGGCGTCGCCTGCGGCTGGAGGATGGCCACGAAGTCGCCCATCCGGGGCCAGATCCACTGCCGGTAGGCGGTCATCCCGGCCAGCCCGACCGCGACGATGGCGAGGACCGCCGCCACCGGCGGGCCATCGGCCATCCGGACGCCGTCCCGGACCGGCTCGATTGCCTCCTGCGGCGGCGCGGCAGGCGC
>NZ_JBNFNU010000211.1:0-7345 GCF_057364445.1 Xanthobacter sp. BG11Y11_SDJG | reverse complement strand
CGGCCGCCGGAGCACCGAGCGCCTGGCGCGCCGCCCCGAAGCGCGCCCTCGAACAAGGCCCGCCCGGTGGAGGCGCCGGCACCTGCCGCGAGCACGTTGCGGGCGCGGTGGAACAGGCGCTGACCGTATTCCAGCGTGCGCAGCTCCTCGGCGGCATCCACCAGCACGTTGGAATCGGTGCCGACGCCGAAGCGCCCGCCTCGGGTAAGGAAGTCCGGCGCCGGAACAGTCCGTCGCCGAGATTGGCCTCGGTGACGGGGCACAGTCCCGCGACCGCGCCGCTCGCGGCAAAGCGCGCCGTTTCGTCCGCGGTGATGTGGGTGGCGTGGATCAGGCACCAGCGCGCATCCACCGGCGCGATCTCGAACAGGTGCGCCACCGGCCGCCGGCCGCAGAAGGCGAGGCAGTCCTCCACCTCATTCATTTGCTCGGCCACATGGATGTGCACCGGCCCGCCTTCGGCCAGCGGCAGGAGGCGGCGATCTCCTCGGCGGTCGCGGCCCTCAGGCTGTGGGGGGCGAGGCCGACCACCGCATCGCTGAGGCCCGCGACGGCGCGGCGGGCGGCCTCCATCAGCGCGGCGAAGCCGTCCAGGTCATTGATGAAGCGCCGCTGGCCCGGTCCCGGCGGCAGGCCGCCAAAGCCGGAATGGGCATAGAACACCGGCAACAGGGTCAGCGCGATGCCGGTGCGTTCCGCCGCTGCGGCGATGCGGTGGCACAGCTCGCCTCGGTCGGCATAGGCCGCGCCATCCGGCGCGTGGTGCAGATAGTGGAATTCGCCGACGCGGGTGAAGCCCGCCTCCAGCATCTCCATGAAGGCCAAAGTGGCCACTGCCTCCACGTCGTCCGCCTCCATCCGGTCGACGAAGCGGTACATGGCCTCGCGCCAGGTCCAGAAGCTGTCCGCGCCCGGCCCGCGCACCTCGGCGAGGCCCGCCATGGCGCGCTGGAAGGCATGGCTGTGCAGGTTCGGCAGGCCGGGAATGACCGGCCCGTGCCGCTCGTCGTCGGCTCCCGGCGCGGTGCCCGCCGCGATGGCGGCGATGCGCCCGGCTTCGAGGCTGACCCGCACCCGCTGCGCCCAGCCGTCCGGCAGCAGGGCGCTGGAGAACCACAGGCTGCGGCGGGGGGCGGACGGCATGCTGTTCGGGCTCACGCGGGACTGGACAAGCGCGAAGGCGCGTATTTATGTATATACATTATTGGCGTCAGCGCCAATGGATTTCGGCGCGAAGGGGAGGCTCGGCGTGATGCCAACAGGGGCGGCGATCCGCTGCGACCGCATCTGGCGCAAGGCCCGCCTCGCCACGCTGGCGCCGGCGCGCGAGGGCCTCGGCCTGATCGAGGACGGCCTCGTCGCCGCGCGCGACGGGCACATCCTCTATGCCGGTCCGGCCGCCGAGGCCCCCGCCCTCGACGCGCCCCAGATCGAGGACTGCGCCGGCCGCTGGATCACCCCCGGATTGATCGACTGCCACACCCACCTCGTCTATGGCGGCGACCGGGCGGACGAGTTCGAGAATCGCCTGTCGGGCGTGCCCTATGAGGAGATCGCGCGCGCCGGCGGCGGCATCGTCTCCACCATGCGGGCGACCCGCGCGGCGAGCGCACAGGAGCTGATCGCGAGCGCGCTGCCGCGCCTCGACGCGCTGATCGCCGAGGGCGTCACCACCCTCGAGATCAAGTCCGGCTACGGGCTGGAGCTGGGCGCCGAGATGCGCCAGCTCCGCGCCGCCCGCGCGCTCGCTGGCGTCCGGCCGGTCACGGTGACGACGACTTTCCTCGGCGCCCATGCGCTGCCGCCGGAGGCGAACGGAGACAAGGACGCCTATATCGGCCGCCTCATCGACGAGATGCTGCCGGCCATCGCCCGCGAGGGGCTGGCGGACGCGGTGGACGCCTTCTGCGAGGGCATCGCCTTCTCGCCCCAGCAGGTGGCGCGGGTGTTCGCGGCGGCCAAGGCCCTCGGCCTGCCGGTGAAGCTGCATGCCGACCAGCTCTCGAACCTCCATGGCGCGGCGCTCGCCGCCCGCTTCGGCGCGCTCTCGGCCGACCATCTGGAGCACACGGACGCGGCCGGCGTCGCCGCCATGGCGCGGCGGGCACGGTCGCGGTGCTGCTGCCCGGCGCCTATTACTTCATCCGCGAGACCAAGGCGCCGCCGGTGGACCTGTTCCGCGCCGCCGGCGTGCCCATGGCGCTCGCCACCGACTGCAATCCCGGCACCTCGCCGCTCACCTCGCTGCTGCTCGCCATGAACATGGGCGCCACCTTGTTCCGGATGACGGTGGACGAATGCCTCGCCGGGGTGACGCGCGAGGCGGCGCGCGCGCTCGGCATGGCCGAGCGCATCGGCACGCTGGAGCCCGGCAAGGCCTGCGACCTCGCCATCTGGGACATCGAGCGTCCGGCGGAACTGGTCTACCGCATGGGGCTGAACCCGCTTCACGCGCGCATCCGGGGCGGACGATGAGCCTCACCCTCACCCCCGGCGCGGTGCCGCTCTCGGCGTGGCGCGCGATCCATGCCGGCGCCGCCTTCGCGCTCGATCCCGCCTGCGCCGACAAGGTCGCCGCCGGAGCGCAGGCGGTCGCGGCCATCGTTGCAAAGGGGGCGCCGGTCTACGGCATCAATACCGGCTTCGGGAAGCTCGCCAGCGTACGCATCGCGGCGGCGGACCTCGCGCGGCTGCAGCGCAACATCGTGCTCTCCCATGCCGCAGGCGTCGGCGAGGCCATGCCGGCCCACACCGTACGGCTGATGCTGGCGCTGAAGCTGGCGAGCCTCGCCCAAGGGGCATCGGGCATCCGGCCGGAAACGCTGGCCGTCATGGCGGCGATGGTCGAGCACGGCCTCATCCCCGTGGTGCCGGCGCAGGGCTCGGTGGGCGCCTCCGGCGACCTCGCGCCGCTCGCTTACATGGCGGCAGCCATGATCGGGGTGGGCGAGGTCCTGGTGGAAGGCGCGCGCGTGCCGGCGGCCGAGGCACTGGCGCAGGCCGGGCTTGCGCCGCTGGAGCTGGGTCCGAAGGAGGGGCTGGCGCTGCTCAACGGCACCCAGTTTTCCACCGCCTGCGCGCTTGCCGGCCTGTTCGCGGCGGAAACCGCCTTCCGCGCGGCGCTGGTGACGGGCGCGCTTTCCACCGACGCGGCGCGCGGCTCGGATGCGCCGTTCGATCCGCGCATTCACGCGCTGCGCCGCCATCGCGGGCAGATCGAAGCCGCCGCGGCGCTCAGGATGCTGATGGAGGGCTCCGCCATCCGCGCCTCGCATCTCGTCGGCGACGAGCGGGTGCAGGACCCTTATTGCCTGCGCTGCCAGCCGCAGGTGATGGGCGCCGCGCTCGACCTCCTGCGCCAGGCGGCCGGAACGCTGGAGATCGAGGCCAACGGCGTCTCCGACAATCCGCTGATCTTCGCCGAGACCGGGGAGGCGCTCTCCGGCGGCAACTTCCACGCCGAGCCGGTGGCATTCGCCGCCGACCAGATCGCCCTCGCTTTGTGCGAGATCGGCTCGCTCGCCGAGCGCCGCGTGGCCATGCTGGTGGACCCGGCGCTCTCCGGCCTGCCGGCCTTCCTCACCCCGAGCCCGGGGCTGAATTCCGGCTTCATGATCGCCCAGGTGACGGCGGCGGCCCTGGTCTCCGAGAACAAGCAGCGGGCCTATCCGGCGAGCGTCGATTCCATCCCCACCTCGGCCAACCAGGAAGACCACGTCTCCATGGCCGCCCACGGCGCGCGGCGCCTGGCGCCGATGGCGGAGAACCTCACCTCGGTCATCGGCATCGAGCTGCTGGCGGCGGCGCAGGGCTGCGACTTCCATGCGGGCCTAGCCTCCAGCCCGCGCCTGGAGACGGTGCGCGCGCGGCTGCGCGGCGCGGTGCCGGCGCTGGGCGAGGACCGCTTCTTCCATCCCGACATCGATGCCGCCTGCGGCCTCGTGCGCTCCGGCGCGCTCGCCGCTGCGGCGGGGGCGGACGTGCTGCCCTCCATCTGCGGAGACTGACGTGACCTCTCATCCCCCTTGGATCAGCGTGACCCGCGGCACCGCCCCCCTGGTGGTGAGCCTGCCGCACACCGGCACCGACATTCCGGACGAATTCCTGCCCGACCTCGTCTCGCCGGAGCGCGCCCGCAAGGATGCGGACTGGTGGATCCACCTGCTCTACGACTTCGCCGCCGGGCTCGGCGCCACCGTGGTGCGCACGTCGATCTCGCGCACCGTGATCGACGTGAACCGCGACCCCTCCGGCGTCTCGCTCTATCCCGGCCAGCAGACCACGGAGCTGTGCCCCACCACCACCTTCGACGGCGAGCCGCTGTACCTTGAAGGCCGCGCCCCGGATGCCGCCGCCATCGCCGCCCGCAAGGCGGCCTATTTTGAGCCTTACCACGCGGTGCTCGCGGCCGAGATCGCCGCGGCGAAGGCGCGCCACGGGGTGATCGCGCTCTATGACTGCCACTCGATCCGCTCGGTGATCCCGCGCCTGTTTCCGGGCACGCTGCCGGAGTTCAATATCGGCACCAACAAGGGGGCGAGCTGCGACGGCGAACTGGAGGCCACGGTGCGCGACCTCTGCGCCGGAAGCGGGCGGCCCTACGTGCTCAATGGGCGCTTCACCGGCGGCTACATCACCCGCCAGTGCGGCGCGCGAGGGGGTCCATGCAGTGCAGATGGAACTGGCGTGCCGCGCTTACATGAGCGAGCCGCTCGGCTTCGTCGCCGACGACGCCTGGCCGACGCCCTACGACCCCGTCTATGCCGCGCCGGTGCGCGCCACCCTCACCCAGATCCTCGAAGCCTGCCTCGCCTTCGCGCGGGCGCGGGCCTGACCCTTCTTGCAGCAGGAATTCCGCCTTATGACGCGCATCGACAATGAGCGCCGCATCCGCGCCCCGCGCGGCACGGACCTCTCCGCGAAGAGCTGGCTCACCGAGGCGCCGCTGCGCATGCTCATGAACAATCTCGACGCCGAGGTCGCCGAGAAGCCGGGGGAGCTGGTGGTCTATGGCGGCATCGGCCGCGCCGCCCGCGACTGGGAGAGCTTCGACCGCATCGCCGCGACCCTCAGGCGCCTGGAGGCGGACGAGACGCTGCTGGTGCAGTCCGGCAAGCCGGTGGGCGTGTTCCGCACCCATGCCGACGCCCCGCGCGTGCTGATCGCCAACTCGAATCTGGTGCCGCACTGGGCCAACTGGGACCACTTCAACGCCCTCGATAAGAAGGGCCTCATGATGTACGGCCAGATGACGGCCGGCTCCTGGATCTATATCGGCACCCAGGGCATCGTGCAGGGCACCTACGAGACCTTCGTGGAGATGGGCCGGCGCCATTATGGCGGCGACCTCTCCGGCCGCTGGATCCTCACCGCCGGGCTCGGCGGCATGGGCGGCGCGCAGCCGCTCGCCGCGGTGATGGCGGGGGCGAGCTGCCTCGCCATCGAGTGCCAGCCGAGCCGCATCGAGATGCGGCTGAAGACACGCTATGTGGACGTGCTGGCGAAGGACCTCGACGAGGCGCTGGCCCTGATCGAAAAGTCCTGCGCCGACAAGACGCCGCTCTCCGTCGCCTTGCTCGGCAATGCCGCCGAGCTGCTGCCCGAACTGGTGCGGCGCGGCATCCGCCCGGACGCCGTCACCGACCAGACCTCCGCCCACGATCCGGTCAACGGCTATCTGCCCGCCGGCTGGTCGCTCGCCGACTGGGAGGAAAAGCGCGCCGCCGATCCCAAGGCGGTGGAGAAGGCGGCCAAGGGCTCCATGGCGACCCATGTGCGCGCCATGCTGGACTTCTGGAAGCAGGGCGTCCCGGTGGTGGACTACGGCAACAACATCCGCCAGATGGCGCTGGAGGAGGGGGTGGCCGACGCCTTCGACTTCCCGGGCTTCGTGCCGGCCTATATCCGCCCGCTGTTCTGCCGCGGCGTCGGCCCGTTCCGCTGGGCGGCGCTCTCCGGCGATCCGGAGGACATCTACCGCACCGACGCCAAGGTGAAGGAGCTGCTGCCCGACAACCGGCACCTGCACCACTGGCTCGACATGGCGCGCGAACGCATCCAGTTCCAGGGCCTGCCGGCGCGCATCTGCTGGGTGGGGCTGGGCGACCGGCACCGGCTCGGCCTCGTTTTCAACGAGATGGTGGCGAAGGGCGAGCTGAAGGCGCCGGTGGTGATCGGCCGCGACCACCTCGATTCCGGCTCGGTCGCCTCGCCCAACCGCGAGACCGAGGCCATGCGCGACGGTTCGGACGCGGTGTCCGACTGGCCGCTGCTGAACGCGCTGCTCAACTGCGCCTCGGGCGCCACCTGGGTGTCGCTGCACCATGGCGGCGGGGTGGGCATGGGCTTCAGCCAGCACGCCGGCATGGTGATCGTCGCCGACGGCACGCCGGAGGCGGCGCGGCGGCTGGAACGGGTGCTGTGGAACGATCCCGCCACCGGCGTCATGCGCCATGCGGATGCGGGCTACGCCGACGCCATCGCCTGCGCGCGGGAGCAGCAGCTCGACCTTCCCGGCATCCTCGGGTGAGGGCGCCGGGAGAGGCCCTGCGCATCATCCGCGCCGCCGAGGGCCGGCGCATGCCGTGGAAGAACGGCGGTGGCGAGACGGTGGAGATCGCCTGCTTCCCGGAAGGGGCGGGCCTGTCGGATTTCGGCTGGCGGGTGAGCACGGCGCGGGTGGCGGTGGCCGGCCCGTTCTCGCTGTTTCCGGGCGTGGACCGCACGCTGAGCGTGCTCACCGGCGATGGGCTGATGCTCGATTTCGCCGACGGCGCCGAGGTGCGGCTGGACCAGGCGGCGGCGCCCTACGCCTTCCCGGCGGATGTCCCGGTGGCGGGCACGCCCCTCGGCGGAGCGATCATCGACCTCAACGTCATGACCCGTCGCGGGGTGTTCACCCGCCGGGTGACGCGGGTGGACGGACCGGTGCATCTCGCGGCCGGCGCAGGAAGCGCAGCGCTGGCTTACGTTGCGGCGGGAACGGCGCATGTTGCGGCCGAGGCCGGCCGCGATGCCGCTGCTCTGGCCACCGGAGACACGGCGCTGGTCAGCGGCGGCGCCGTGGGGCTCCGGCCCGGAGCGGAGGCTGCCACCTCCTGATCGTGGAGATCGCGCCCCTCTGACGGGGCCCGGACTGCATCCGCCAGGCCGAACGCGCGCCTGCAACGGCCTGCCGCACGGAACCTTGCGCCCGGCCGGCTCCGGCTGGGCTGTCGCCCGCCGCAGCGCCGCTATTGCTGGAGCGGCACCGACTTGGCGCCGATGTCGGCGGATTCGGCCGCGGTGGGCTTCGGCTGCACCGGTTGCGATGGCGGCAGCGGGATCACCCGCACCTGGCGCTGGC
>NZ_JBNFNU010000210.1:0-7379 GCF_057364445.1 Xanthobacter sp. BG11Y11_SDJG | reverse complement strand
CGCGGGCGCCACGAAAAAGCCGCCGGCCCGGACGCCGCCGCGATAGGCCACCTCGGACACCGGGGCGGCATGGGGCCCCCGAGCTTTTCCTGCGCCGACGCCGAACGCCTGCGCTCCGGCGGGGACCGGACCCATTCCGCCGACGGCGAGGCTCATCGCCACGGCGATCATTTTTGCTTTGCGAAACATTCAAGTGTCTCCTGACCTTGATGACGCAGGGTCGCAGGGATTTGTGTCTAATTCCCCGCAAGCTTGTCGCCGATCCATGTCAAACAGGCGGCAAATTTTCTGTGCTGTCGAAATCCGATACTTCCGCGTCCCCGCGACGAAAGACCGGAACCGCCTCACCATCACATGGCAGCCCGTCGGCACGCGCGGAAGTGCCGCGGAACCCTCTTCACGGTGACGTGAGGTCAACGAACCCTCTGTGCCGCGGGTCGTTACCGCTTCAGACGAGTGCCCTCAGGCGCTCGGCAAGGAGAGAGTTCATGTGGAAAAACAAAGCACTGGCGCTCGGCATCAGCACCGCCATGGTGGCTGCTCTTGCGGCGCCCGTCTCGGCCCAGCCGCTGCGTGCGGCCCCCGGCGGGCTTTTCGGTCGCCGCCGTGGCGCCGGAAGCGGTGCAGCACCGGCCCCGGCCACGGGTGCGGGCGTTCCGCCGCGCCGGCTGGTCGGGCCCGCGGCCGGGCTATCATCCCCGCTGGGGGCGTCCCTACTGGCGCAATGGCGGCTGGTACTACAACAACAACGGCGCCTGGGTTGGAGCGGCGGTGGCCGGGCTTGCGCTCGGCGCTGCGGCGGCGGCCGCCGCCAACAGCAACAACAACAGCGGCTATAGCGACGCTGTCGCCTACTGCATGTCGCGCTTCAAGTCCTACAACCCGCGCACCGGCACCTATACCGGCTATGACGGGCGGCAGCATCCCTGCCCCTGACCGGCGACGGACGGGGTGAAGGACGAGATTGAACGAAGGGCGGGCGCCATGCGTCCGCCCTTCGCGATTCCGATGCTCAGTCCGGGAAATGGTTGCGGAACAGCAGCCCGGCGAGGAACGCGCCCACCAGCGGCACGACGATGAACAGCCACAGCTGCGCGATCGCCTGCCCGCCCGCGAACAGTGCCGGGCCGATGGAGCGGGCCGGGTTCACCGACACGCCGGTCACCGGGATGAAGACGATGTGGATCATCACCAGCGAGAGGCCGATGGCGAGACCGGCGGCCTGGGTGATGCCGGCCTTGGAGGTGGAGCCGAGGATCACCACCAGGAACACGAAGGTGCCCACCAGCTCCGCGAGGATGGCGGCGCCGAGGCCGTATCCGCCGAGATAGTTCGCGCCCCAGCCGTTCTGGCCGAGGCCGGCGGTGCCGACGTCGAAGCCGGCCAGCTTGCCGGAGGCGATCACGTAGAGGATCGCGGCACCGGCGATGC
Organism: Xanthobacter sp. BG11Y11_SDJG; assembly: GCF_057364445.1. Lineage (NCBI taxonomy): Bacteria > Pseudomonadati > Pseudomonadota > Alphaproteobacteria > Hyphomicrobiales > Xanthobacteraceae > Xanthobacter > Xanthobacter sp. BG11Y11_SDJG. The sequence goes on along the minus strand of NZ_JBNFNU010000210.1, from coordinate 5,948 downwards.
CGCCGAGCACCTGGGAAATCCAATAGAGCGGCACTTCCGATGTGGGCAGGCGGCCCGCCGCCCACACGCCGACGGTGACGGCCGGGTTGATGTGGCAGCCGGACACATGGCCGATGCCGTAGGCCATGGAGGTGACGGCGAGGCCGAAGGCGAAGGCGATGGCGAGCATGCCGATGGGCGCGCTGCCATAACCGGTGAGCACGGCCGAGCCGCATCCGAACAGGACGAGCACGGCGGTTCCGATGAACTCAGCGACGTACTTTTTCATATGACGTCCCCCTTGCTACCCACCCTCGCGCTTAGGCTTGAGCGCGGCCAAGATCAAGAACGATTCCTGGGTTCGCGCGAAACCTTCGGTGGAGAAACGGGCGGCCGCACGCACTCGCCCCGGCAGGGGTACGGATGAACCGCCGCTGAACGTCAGCGCGCGCCAGCGTTCATCAAGGTGAAGGGCAGCTAAAGGGGCGGTTCAGATTGGGTTCGGCAAGCTCCCGCTAGAACCTGCGCATCCCGGCCGCATTGACCGGCCGCAATCTCCAGGTGCCGCGATGCCGCAGGTGTTCCCATGTCGAAGTCGGTCGTGATCGGTGTCGCCGCGGTCGTGTTGATCGCGGCGTCGGTGGGCGGCGGCAGCATCGCCGAAGCGCTTCAGGCGTCCGATCCCACGCCGCGCGCCGCGGCGGCGGCGCAGAAGGCCGGCGAGCCCGACACCACCCTCACCCCGGCCTGCGGGCTGCGCAAGGTGTGGGTCGCCACCTCCTCCGGCCCGCGCCTGAAATGGCGCCGCCCCTGCACCGACACCTGACCTCATTCCCCAATGGAACCGGGCACTGGCGCATTTTCCCCCGCAACTTGCGCTGGTGCCCGGGGCCATAGCCCGGCCCCGAAAGGGGCCGGGTTTTTCTTTTGCGTCATCGCCCTCTGCGGCAGGTGTGGCCATGCGGCGCTGCTGACGCTCCAGTCGGAACATGGTAGGTCTCCGCCGGTCCGCCATGCGCGGATTTTGGAGGAACACCATGGTTCGGCTCACGACTTTGAGCACGGCAACGGTGATCGCCCTCGCGATGGCGCTTCCGGCGCCCGCGGCGATGGCCCAGCAGGCACAGGCACAACAGGCGCAGGCCCAACAGGGGAAGACGTCTTCGCCGGCCCCCCTTCCTGGCCGCGCTCTTTCGATCTCTCCGGCGACACCGTGCTCCAGCTCTATCAGCCGCAGGTGGACGACTGGCAGGGTGACGTGATGAGCGGGCGCGCCGCGGTCGCCATCGGCCCGAAGAACGGCGCCCCCACCTACGGCATGCTGCGCTTCACCAGCCGCGTGGCCGTGGACAAGCCGGCCGGCGTGGTGCACGTCGCCTCGTTCTCCATCACCGGCGTCGAAGTGCCGACCGCGCCGGACAAGGCTCAGGTGATCCGCAGCGCCCTTCAGTCGCGCCTGCCCGAGGGCGGCATGGCGGTGCCGCTGGACCAGCTCCAGGCGAGCTATGCGGTCAACAAGGAGCTGGCGGCGCTCAAGAGCCAGCCGGTCGACAACACCCCGCCGAAGATCGTCTTCGCCACCACCGCGACCATCCTGGTGCCGGTGGCCGGCAACCCGGTGCTCAAGCCCATCTCGGGCGTGACGGGCTATCAGCGCGTGGTGAACACCCGGCCGCTGCTGCTGCGCGACGAGGCGGGCACCTATCACCTCCAGGCCGCCGGCACCTGGTACGAGGCGACCGCCATCAACGGCCCGTGGGTCGTCACGCCGAAGGTCACGGACGCGCTGACCGCCGCGGGCGAGATCGCCAACAAGCAGCAGGCGGCGGACCCGCTGCTGTCGCAGGAGGGCAAGCCGATCACGCCCCCGCCGGCGATCCTGGTCTCCACCGTCCCCACCGAGCTGATCCAGTCCGACGGCCAGGCGCAGATGCTGCCGGTGACCGGCGCGCCGAACCTGCTCACCATGAACAATGCCGACCATGCGGTGTTCATGGAGACCAGCTCCAATTCCTATTACGTGCTGATCTCCGGCCGCTGGTTCAAGGCGACCAGCCTCAACGGTCCGTGGGCGTTCGTGGCGGCGAACGCGCTGCCGGCCGACTTCGCCAAGATCAACCCCAACGATCCCAAGGCCAACGTGCTGGTCTCGGTGGCGGGCACCCCGCAGGCCAAGGAGGCGGTGATCGCCGCCACCATCCCCCAGACCGCCACGGTGAAGCGCGATCTCACCATCACCGTGAGCTATGACGGGGGTCCGCCGGTTTTCGAGGCGATCCCCGGCACCAGCCTGTCCTACGCGAAGAACTCGCCGACGCCGGTGATCCAGCTGGACGCCCAGCGCTTCTACGCGGTGCACAACGGCACCTGGTTCGTCTCCACCTCGGCCATCGGCCCGTGGAAGGTGGCGACCGTGGTGCCGGAGGTGATCTACACCATCCCGGTCTCCTCGCCGGTGCACTACGTGACCTATGTGCGGGTCTATGCCGTCACGCCGGACGCCGTGGTGGTGGGCTACACGCCGGGCTATATGGGCGTCGTCGTCGCCCCCGGCGGCACGGTGGTCTACGGCACGGGCTACAATTGCCCGGGCTATGTGGGCACCTACTGGATCGCCTGCCCGGTCACCTACGGCCTCGGCGCCGGCTTCGCGCTCGGCGCGGTGGACGGCTTCGCCTTCGGCTTCGCCGCGGGATGGGGCTGGGGCGCGGCAGTCGGCCCCTATTGGGGACCCTACTGGCACTATGGTCCGTACGGACCTTATGGACCCTACGGCCCGTGGGGCGGCCACTGGGGCTACACCAATGTCAACCAGGCGAACCTCTATGGCCGCTGGGGCGGCGCCGCCACGGTGAACCACGCCTGGGGCACCACCTGGAACGGCACCGAATGGTCGGGCCGCGACTGGGCGGGCCACACCGCCAACGGCACTGCCTTCACCGGCCGCTCGGCGGCCGCCTTCAATCCCTATTCGGGCAATTGGGCGGCCAACCGCGAGAATGCGCGCTACAACCCCGCCACCGGGGCGCGCGGCCAGTCGGCGGCGGCGGCAGATGGCAACGTCTATCGCGGAACCGCAGCGGCGGGGCGTGAATCCACCGGCGCCAATCCCACCACCGGCACGTTCCACGCCTCGCAGACCGGCGTCACCGACAATCGCGGCAACGTCAACGTGGACAGCCGCGGCGTCGCCGGCAACGTCAAGACCGGCAACGCGGTGGCCTGGGACAACGGCAAGGTGGTCGCCGACCACGACGGCAATGTGTACCAGCATTCCGACAGCGGCTGGAGCAAGGCCACCTCGTCCGGCTGGCAGAACATGGGCCGCGACTTCGACAGTTCCGGCCTCGACAACGAGAACCAGGCCCGCTCCTGGGGCCAGCAGCGCACCGACAGCTATGGCGGCGGCGGCGACCGCTGGGGTGGCGGCGGCGGCTGGGGCGGCGACGACCGCTTCGGCTCCGGCGGCTTCGACCGCGGCTTCGGCGGCTGGGGCGGCGGCGGCCATTTCGGCTGGCGGCTTCGGCGGAGGCTTCGGCGGACGGCGCTGAGCGGCACCGCTGATCCCTCTCCAAAAAGGGCGCGCGGCATCCGTCGGCGCGCCTCTTCGTTTCAGCCGCAGCTCAGGCCGCCTGTTCGAGGACGCCTCGCTCGCGCCGCGCAGGCGCCGCAGGCACCCGCGGGCGGGCTCAGTTCCTCGGGTGTCGCCGCAAGGCCGCGCGCCGCCAGCCAGGCGCCGAAGCGCGGCTCCGCGGTCAGGATCACGAACGGGATGGCGAGCGCATAGCCGGCGATCAGAGGTGCAAGCCACAGGATGAGCACCGGCGCCACCGCCGCCAGCGCGGCCACCAAAGCGAGCCCGAACAGGGTCGGTCCCCAGAAGCGCCGCGCCGCCAGCGCGAGCGGCACCGCATGGCCGTCGCGCGCCTGCCCGCTCCAGCGCGCCGCCACCCGCCCCAGCACGAGCCGCGCCAGGAGCGCGGTCACGGCAAGGGAGGTCAGGGACGCGAGCAGGAACGAGAAGACGAGCTCCATCGCCGCCGAGGCGGCGAACCGCCTGGCCCCGCCATAGCGTGCCGCACCGCCCGGGGTGAGGGCCACGTCGATCCAGCCGGCGAGCTTCGGCGCCTGCGACATCAGCAACAATGCGCCGTACACCGCGGCCGCGACCCCGGCCGGAAAGTCCTCGCCGGCGGCCGCCTCGGCCGCCGCGAACGGCATCAGCGCGAGCGCCAGCGGCAAGGCCGGGATGGTGGCGAACATCAGGATCGCCCAGAGGAGCTGGAACCGGCTCATGGGGGCGAGGCCCGGAAGGCCGAGAAGCTTCACATATTGCAGGTTGCCGAGACACCAGCGCAGGTCGCGGGTGATGAAGTCGGTCGCCGCCGGCGGGTTCTCCTCATAGCTCTCGCCTTCCACCGGCAGCACCCGCACCTCGAAGCCGGCGCGGCGCATGAGCACCGCCTCCACCTGGTCGTGGGAGAGGATCGGCCCGCCGAAGGGCGCGCGCCGGGCAAATCGGGCAGGTGGCAGAAGGCGCGGAACGGGGCGACGCGGATCAGCGCGTTGTGCCCCCAATAGGGGCCGCAGTCGCCCGCCCACCAGGTGGCGCCGAGCGTGTAGCAGCGCATGCCTGCGCGCATGCCGAACTGGAACAGGCGCGCGAATCCGCTGGCGGCCGGCAGCCCCACCGCGAGGCTCTGGAGGATGCCCATGCGCGGGTGCGCCTGCATGATGCCGAGCATGGTCAGCACCGTGTCCGCGCCCATCAGGCTGTCGGCGTCGAGCGGCAGCATGAACTCGTAGGGCGCGCCCTGGGCCTCCAGGAAATCGCGGATGTTGCCGGCCTTGAAGCCGGCATTGGAGCGCCGGCGCCGGTAGAAGACATGGGCGCCGCCCTCCTGCGCCCGCCAGGCGGCGACCAGCGCCTCCTCCGCCGCCGCCACGTCGGGGAGCGACGTGTCGGAGAGGAGATGGTAGTCGAAGATCGGCGCGATCGCGGCGGTGTCGAGGTCGGCCTTCACCGCCCTGAGCCGGGCGATGGCGCGCGCGGGGTCCTCGTTGCGCAAGGTCATGAGGATGGCGACGCGGGTGCCGGCATGGGGCGGTGCCGGCGTTGCGAGGAAGGGCGCGGCGGCCAGCACGCCATCGCGCCGGCCGTGCCGGAGCACGAGGCCGATGGCCGCGTTCCAGAACCCGATCGCGTGCCAGGGCGTTATGGCGAGGGCGCACAGGAGAACCAGGCCGTCGATGACCGTGAACCCGTCCTGCGCCAGCACGAAGGCCGTGGCCGCGCCCACCGCCGCCAGCGTCGCCCCGTTGGCTGCCAGCATGAAGCGGCGGCGGCGAGTGAGCGCCGCGGCCTCGGCGCGAGCGGCGGGCGGCGCCGGAGGAAACGAGGCCGGCGTTGCAGATCCGGGCGAAACGACATGGGATACTCCCGTGCGCCCGGGATCCGAACCGCCCGTGGCAACGTTGCAGCGCACTCCAGCAGTACGGGGACGGCGGCATGACGGCGGAACCTGCGGCAGAATGCCGCAATCGGACGCAAACGCGGGCGCTGTGGTACGTGGCACCGGCAGAGGCGGAAATCCGTACCGCGCCGCTCCCCGCCCGCGGGCCGGAAGACCTCCTCGTCGCCACGCGCTGGAGCGCCGTCAGCCGTGGCACCGAGCGCCTCGTCTTCGCCGGGCTGAACGACGCGGTGCACCGCGACACCATGCGCGCCCCGCTCCAGGAGGGCGATTTTCCCTTTCCGGTGAAATACGGCTACTGCGCCGTCGGCCGGGTAGAGGAAGGCCCGCCGGACCTCATGGGCCGGGACGTGTTCGCGCTCCACCCGCACCAGGACCGCTTCGTCGTGCCCGCGGCGCTGGCGACGCCGGTTCCGGACGGCGTGCCCGCCCGCCGGGCGACGCTCGCCGCCAAACAATGGAGACCGCCCCCTCAACGCGCTCTGGGGGACAGCG
>NZ_JBNFNU010000209.1:0-7380 GCF_057364445.1 Xanthobacter sp. BG11Y11_SDJG | reverse complement strand
GGCCACCGCCGCCGGCTTCGCAGCGCCCTGGGCCACCGCCGGGGCGGGCGCCGCGCCCTTCGCCGGTTGCGGCTTCGCCTCTCCGGCCGCGCCATTTTGTCCCGCGGACAGGGTCGACGGCACGAAATCCAGCTGCACGTTGCCGACGAACAGCGCCTTTTCGCCACGGTCGGTGACGGTGAGGGTATCTGCCACCAGCTTGGCGTCCTGATAGGTGAAGACCACCGGCTTCTGGGTGACGATGGTGCCGGCCTTCACATCCACCTCGGCGTCCTTCAGCGTGCCGGCATAGCCGCCCTTCATGGCGAGGTCGACGCCGCCGCCCAGCGTGATGAACTGGCTCTTGACGTTCATGGTACCGGTCTTGGCGACCACCGTGGTCCAGCCCTTGTCGGCCAGTTCCATGCGCGCCTCGATGTCGGTGAGGTCCACCACGTCGGGCTTGGTGAGATCCTGCTCGGCGGTCCGGGCGTTGACGCTGTAGCCGCGCCGGTCGTCGGTGAAGCCGGAGAGCTTCGGCTCCTCCATGGTCAGGCGCGTGCCGGACAAAGAGAGCTGGCCGATGTCGAACGGCAGTTCGAGCTTGAGATCGAGGCTGAGGCTGGAAAGAAAGGGGATCGCCGTCCAGCACCGCCAGCGCCACGCCGAGGGAGAGGGGCAGCAGGCGGCGGAACCAGCGCACGCGCGTGCTGTGCCGCGCGGCCCGCTGGAAGTCGGGGGCGGCGCGCGGCGCGAAGCTGGCGGCGTCTCGCCGGTGAAGGTCGTGTGGCGGCACGTGTCGGTTCATGACCCTGTTCCGGGACCCGGACCGTCGCCCGTCCCCATTCCGCCGCGGCCCCACGCAGCTGAGCGGCGCGTCGCCCCACGCGCCATGCCCGCAACTTGTCCGAAATGGCCCCGCCGCGCAAGTCTCGGTCCGGCGCCAGCGCACGCCAAGGTGGAAAAATGCCGTTCCGTCAGGAGTGGGCGAAGATGTCTTCCTCGCCCCAGCCCGACAGATCGAGCGCCGCGCGGGCCGGCAGGAAGGCGAAGCAGGCGGCGGCGAGGCCGGCGCGGCCCTCGCGCGCGAGCATCTCCTCCAGCTTGGCCTTCACCTGGTGCAGATAGAGCACGTCCGAGGCCGCATAAGCGAGCTGGGCGTCCGAAAGATCCTCCGCGCCCCAGTCCGAGCTCTGCTGCTGCTTGGAGATTTCCACGTTCAGCAATTCGCGCAGCAGGTCCTTGAGGCCGTGCCGGTCGGTATAGGTGCGCACCAGGCGCGAGGCGATCTTGGTGCACCACACCGGCTGCGGCATCACCCGGAACGCCTGCTGCAGCGCGGCGATGTCGAAGCGCGCGAAATGGAACAGCTTCGTCACCGCCGGGTCGGCGAGCAGGCGCACGAGGTTCGGGGCGCTGTCCGGGCCCGCGCCCTTGGGAATCTGCACCACGTCGGCGGTGCCGTCGCCGTTGGAGAGCTGCACCACGCACAGGCGGTCGCGGAACGGGTTGAGCCCCATGGTCTCGGTGTCGATGGCGACCACCGGAGCGGCAACGAAATCCGCGGGCAGATCGCCCCGGTGCAAGCGGATGGTCATAAGCGGCCGGCCTCCTGGAGCGCATGCTCTGAGCGGTTCGGGCTTTTAGCCGAGGGCGCCCCCTGTGTCGATGGCGCTACACCCGGCGCGAAACGGTGCGCGGCTCGCGGCCGGAAGGCACATCCGCTTCCGAGCGGCAGCAAACGCTTCTAGCGGGTGGCCGCGCCGTGAGCTACGAATTCCGCTCGCGCCGCGCCCGCTGCGCTGAGCGTTCTTTCTGGGGGATAAATGCGATTGCGCGCCATCCTGGCCGGCCTCTTCGGCCTGTTCCTCTTTGCCGTCGGGGCGGTGCCCGAGGCGCACGCCCAAAACGTGCCCCCGGGCAGCTATCTGCGCACCTGCCGCGACGTTCGCGTCGGCGGCGGCGATCTCACCGCGCTGTGCGAGACCCGCCAGCCGGGCCGGTTCGAGTTCACCCGCCTGCCGGACTTCCGCAGCTGCTGGGGCGACATCGCCAACATCAACGGCAACCTGCGCTGCGACCGCCGGCCCGGTCCGCCGCCGCCCGGCCCCAACGTGGGTCCGCCTCCGCCGCCGCCCGGCTCCTATCTGCGCTCGTGCCGCGGCGCCGTGGTCGGTCCGGCCGGAACGCTGTGGGCGGAGTGCCGGATGATGAACGGCAATTGGGTGCGCGCCAACGTGAACCTGAATCAATGCCGCGGTGCCCGCGACATCGCCAACATCAACGGCCGCCTCGTCTGCAATTGGTGACAGCCGCGGGGGCGCTCCGGCGCCCCCGCTCGGGCCGCCGGCCACCGTCCGTCCGCGCGAAGCACGCATTGCAGCGCGACCGAGCCGGTGGTATCTGCCTCCCGGCTCACGCAGGGAGACAGGCATGAAAGCGCGGACCATCGGAGCGCGGATTGCGGGCGCGCGGATCACCGGCGTCTGCGCCGCGCTGATCCTCCTCGCCCTTGGGTCCGGGCCCGCCGCGGCGGAGGTTCCGCCGGGCAGCTATCTCTACAGCTGCCGCGACGCGCAGGTGCGCTTCGGCCGCGACCTCGCCGCCTTCTGCCCTGACGCCGCCGGCGCCTGGGTGGTGACGCGCCTCAACGACTTCCCGAGCTGCCGCGGCGAGATCATCAACCGCTCCGGCCAGCTGTGGTGCGACCGCCCCATTCCCGAACCGCCGCCGGCGCAGGGACCGTCGGGCCCCTCCACCGAGCAGGTGATGCGCGAGATCGTCGGCACGCCGGCACCGCCCGGCTCCTACCGCCAGAGCTGCGAGCGCATCGCCTTCGAGAACGGCGTGCTGACCGCCGCGTGCCGCACGCCGTATGGCGACCGGCGCATCTCTTCGCTGCGCGCCGCCTCGTGCGGGCCCGGCACCGACATCGCCAATCTGGACGGCACCCTCGCCTGCCAGGCCGGCGGCGCCGGCACCTATGGCAGCTATGGCGGCTATGGCGAGCGCCCGCCGCCGGGCTCCTACGTGGCCACCTGCCGCGACATCAGCGTCGAAGGTGGCTCGCTCAAGGCCACCTGCCAGGACCGCTGGGGCAACTGGCGCCCCACCAGCACCACGCTGATGGGCTGCCGCCCCGGCGCCGACATCATCAACGACAACGGCACCATCGACTGCCGCGCCGCCGCCTCCGCTTTTCCGGAGGGGCGCCCGCCCTACGGCTCCTACCTCGCCACTTGCCGCAATGCGCGCGTGGGCGGCGGCTGGCTGCACGCGGAATGCCAGGACCGGTGGGGCTCGTGGCGGCCAGCCACCATGGCCGTCTCCTCGTGCGAGCGCGGTGCCGACATCGTCAACGACAACGGGTCGCTGGCCTGCCGCCGGGCATTCAGCGGCGGCGGCGGCGGCGGCGGCAGCGGCGGTTCGGGCGGAGGAGACGGCGGCGGCGGCGACGGCGGCGTTCGCATCGCTTTGCAGGCCGGCACCCGCTATTTCGGCCTGTCGTCTCTGCTCGGCAACGACACGGACCCGAACGGCGACCGCCTGACCCTCACCGCCGTGGGCGACGCCGTGAACGGCGTGGTCTCCCTCGACGAGCAGGGCCGCATCCATTTCCTGCCCGACGACGGCTTCTATGGCGAAGCCTCCTTCACCTACACGGTCGCGGACGGCCGCGGCGGCACCGACACCGCCACCGTGAGGGTCGACGTCATCAAGGCGAACGAGGCGCCCGCCGGTCTCGCGCTCTCCAATGCCACGGTGGCGGAGAACCTCATCGGCGAGACGGTCGGCGTGCTGAGCGCCACCGACCCGGATGGGGACGCGCTCAGCTATTCCATCCGGCCGGGGGGCGACGGCGCGCTGTTCACCCTCGAAGGCAACGTGCTGCGGGTGGGAAATCAGGGGTTCGACTTCGAGGCGTCGGCCACGCGCTCCGTCACTGTGCGCGCCACCGATCCCAATGGCGCCTACACCGAGGAGACCTTCACCATCGACGTGCTCGACCGGCCGGAGACCGTGCTCACCACCGGGCCGGACGTGTTCGAGGGCACGGCGGCGGATGAGCAGGTGTATGCGAACTCCTATACCCTCAATCCCGAAGACCGGCTCTCGGGCGGGGACGGCAACGATGTGCTGATCCTGGACGGGTGGGGTCAGTTTGATCTTTCCACTCTGGCGGAGTTCACGGGATTCGAGGAAGTGCGGCTCGTCAACAATCCCTTTGGACCTCCCGCCAGCGTGTTCATGCGCGACGGCGTAGATATCAAGGTCAATGCCATCGATCGCACCAATTTCTATCTTTCAACCGGGCTTGAGACGATCACGGCCGGATCGATGGGCGGGTATTTCTATGTCGACGCGCGGTCGAACTCTCGGCAGGCGATGTGCTGCATGGCGGCGGCGGTCAAGATTTTCTCTATTTGTCGGGTGGCGATACCATCGACCTCAGTGCCTCTGAGATCCGCTGGATCGAAACCCTCTCCATTCAGGGGCCGACCACAGCAATCGTAGACGACGCCGTCCTCGTCGATATCGCCGCCGTGAAGGGCACGGGAAATGGTGCGAAAGTCGTCACAGGCGCTTCGAGCCTCGACCTTTCCGGCAAGGCGCTCGCGGCGGTCAGCGTGCTGAGTACCAACGCCTCCGGCACAACGTTCACCATCACCAGTCCGGCGGCCGGCTATTCCATCCTCGGCGGCCCCGGCAACGACACGCTGGTGGCCAACGGCTTTGCCTACACCGCCGAGCAGCGGGCGGTGATCTTCGCCGCCACCGGCATCGACAACATCCAGGACAGCAGCGGAACCTATATGCAGCCGGCGCGGCCAGTCGGAAGCTCCAGCCTGACGACAGCATCTGATGTCGTCACTGCCAGCGCCGACGACCAGACCGTCTACGGGACGTCAGGTACTTTCAATCCTGGAGATTCGCTCGCCGGCGGCGGGGGCACCGATGCGTTGGTCCTCTTGGGCGACGGGGTCTTCGACCTCGCCTCACTGGCGGAATTCAGCGGTTTCGAGGAGGTGCGGCTCGTCAACGACTTCAACACCGCGGGCGCCAGCCTCAAGCTGCGCGACGGCGTCGATCTCACCGTGACCGGCAGCGCATCCGACGATGTTTTCATCCTCTCCACGGGCGCGGACAAGATCGACGGCGGCACGGGCTTCGATACATTCCGCATCGAAAGCACGGCCGATCTCACGACGGCAGATCAATTGCGGGGCGGCGACGAATTGGACTATCTTCTTCTGGCCAGCGACGAAACATATGATCTGACGAACATCGACTTCGAAGGAATTGAAAACCTATCATTACGTAATCATGCGACAGCCGTCGTTAATAATGACGTCCTCGCGAAGTTAAACCTGGTGACCGTAGACTACTCCGGCATTTTTGCTGGAACACTCAGCACGGCTGACTCGACGCTCGATCTCTCCGGCAAGGTCGGGAACGTCCCCAACATCGTCAGCACCAACGCCACCGGCACCACCTTCACCGTGGATACCGCCGAAACCGCGCGCTTCGTCCAAGGCGGCGCCGGCATCGACACTCTGGTCGTGTCCGGCCTGAGCCTCACGAACAGCCAGCGCCAGTCCATCTTCGACAACGGCTCCATCGAAATCATCCGCGACGCCACCGGCGTTTACGGCGACGAAACGGCCAATACCCTCGTCGGCACCGCCGCGAGCGAGATCATCAACGGCGGCGGCGGCGCCGACGTGCTCACAGGCGGGGCGGGGGCGGACACGTTCGTGCTCTCGGCGCAGGCCGGGGCGCGGATAACGGACTTCAACGCGGTGGGCGGGCTGGTGGCCGACGACGACATCCTCGACATCGACGCCGTCATTGCGACCTTCGGCTTCGACGTCGGCGACGACATCTCCGACCTCGTCTGGCTTCAGGACGCCGACGGCGACGCCGGCACCTCCGGCGCCTACCTGATGTACGACGTTGACGGTGCCGACCAGGGATTCCGGCGGTGCAGCACACGGGGCTCGACGGGCTGAACGTGGGCGACACGCTGCACCTCGCCCATAACGGCACCACCACAGACCTGATGGTCATCCTCTGAGCGGGGGGAGGATGGGGGCAGGCGAGGCGGGACGCCCCGCTTTGCCTGCCTCGCCTTTCCTACCCCGCCCGGAAGGTGCGGCGGAACTGGTCGGCCAGCGGCTTGAGCAGATAGGACAGAGGCGTGCGCTCGTGGGTGGCGAGGTGCGCCTCCACCGGCATGCCGGCCACGAGGTCCAGCCCGCCGAGGCGCGCCAGCGCCTCCGGGTCGGGCACGATCTCCACCACATAGAAGCTCGCGCCGGAGCGCTGGTCGCGTGTCACGTCGGCGGAGACGCGCGTCACCGTGCCGTCGATCTCCGGCGTCGTCTCCTGCTGGAAGGCGCTGAAGCGCAGGCGCGCCGGCTGGCCGGTGCGCACCTGGTCGATGTCGGTGGGCTCCACCTGGGCGGTCACCACCAGGAGGTCGTCGTTCGGCACGATCTTCATCACCTTGTCGCCGGCCGCCACATAGCTCTTCAGCGTGTGCACGGCGAGCTCGTGCACGGTGCCGGCGCTGGGCGCGCGCACGTCGAGGCGCGACAGCTGGTCGAGCGCGGCGACGCGCCGCTCCTGAAGCTCGGAGAGCTTGCCCTCCGCCTCGCGCAGCTCGCCCAGCGCGTCGCCGCGCATCTTCTGGTCGATGGCGAGGATCTGCAGGGCGATCTCGGCGATCCGGCCGCGCGCGGCGGCGCCGGAGGCGCGCAATTGGCCGAGCTCCCCCTCGATGCGGGCGGCCTCGCGCCGCACCGCCGTGGCGCGGGCGATGGAGACCAGCTTCTTGTCCGCCAGCTCCTCCATGGAGGCGAGCTCCACATGGACGAGGGCGATCTCCTTCTCCTTGGCGGCGGATTGCAGCTCCAGCCCCTTCACCTGCTCGTGCAGCTGGTTGATCTGCTCGGCGAGCTGGGACTTCTGCCCCTCCCGCATTTCCGCGCGGGCCGCCAGCAGGCCCGTCTCTCCGGCCCAGACGGCGGCGAGGGCGGGGCTCGGCCGGTGCTCGGGGGGAAGCTCCGGCGCCGCGGCCATGGCGGCGGCGAGGCCCGCCTCCACCTTGAGCCGGGCGATGCGCGCCAGCAGTTCGTCGATCTGCTGGGTGACGATGGCGAGGCTGGCCTTGGCGAGGGTGTCGTCGAAGCGCAGCAGCAGGTCGCCGGCCTTCACGCTACCGCCCTCGGCCACCGCGATCTCGGCCACGGTGCCGCCGAGCGGCGGCTCGATGGACTTGACGGAACCCTTCAGCGTCATGGCGCCGCCGGCGATCACCGCGCCGGACAGGGGCGCCAGCGCCGCCCAGGCGCCGCCGCCCACCAGGAACAGCGCCACCACGGCGCTCCCCACGGCGAG
>NZ_JBNFNU010000208.1:0-7391 GCF_057364445.1 Xanthobacter sp. BG11Y11_SDJG | reverse complement strand
CCGCGCCGGGGCGCGACGCTGCGCATGAACCGGGCGCCGCGCCCGAAGCGCCGCCCCCGCTTGATGTCCCATTGCCATGCTGACGCCACCGCATCTGTTCGCGCCACTGTCTCACGCCGGCGCGCGGGTGGGGAGGGGCACGCTCCGGCGCGGCCCGCGCTCGGTGTCGCACCGCCGCAACGCCCGGCGAAAGAGGCATGGCCGCCGCCGAATTCCTGCCGTTTCGCCTTGCGATTCCAGCCGTAAGGGGCCAATGGCTCGCAGGTGCCTGCCGGCACGCGGGCGCCCCGGCGATTCTCTGTCGGCCCGCGGCGGCAGGACGCGCCTCCATCTCGGTTTCCCGTCGTGCCCCGTTCCGCCGGAGGTCCCATGCGCGAGGATCAAGACAGCATCGACCCGCGCGCCGAGGAGACCCTTGCCGTGCGCGAGGAGGACGGCGCCATTTCGGACGCCTTCCGCGGCGCCGTCGAGGCGGCGATCGAGGCGCGCGACGTCGACCGCCTGAAGGCGCTGACGATCCCGCTCCACGAAGCCGACATGGGCGACCTCCTGGAGGCGCTCGACGCCGACGAGCGGCGCCGGCTGATCGAGCTTCTCGGCCCCGCCTTCGACTTCACCGCCCTCACCGAGCTGGACGAGACGGTGCGCGTGCAGATCCTGCACGCCATCTCGCCGCGCATCGCCGCGCGCGGCATCGCCGAACTCGATTCCGACGATGCGGTCTACATCCTCGAGGACCTGGACGAGGACCACAAGGCGGCGATCCTCGAGCACCTGCCGGCGCCCGAGCGCGTCGCGCTGCTGCGCTCCCTCGACTATCCCGAGGAGAGCGCCGGCCGGCGCATGCAGACCGAGTTCATCGCCGTGCCGCCGTTCTGGACCGTGGGCCGCACCATCGACTATCTGCGCGAGACCGCGAACCTTCCGGACACCTTCTACGAGGTGTTCGTGGTCGATCCCGGCTACCGGCTGATCGGCGCCGTGGCGCTCGACCGGCTGCTGCGCGCCAAGCGCCCGGTGCTGATGACGGCGGTGAAGAAGGAGCAGCTCCATGTGGTGAAGGCCTCCGAGGACCAGGAGGAGGTCGCCCGCATGTTCGAGCACTACAATCTCGTCTCCGCCCCGGTGGTGGACGATGCCGGCCGGCTCGTGGGCGTGGTCACCATCGACGACGTGGTGGACGTGATCCAGGAGGAGGCGGACGAGGACCTGCGCGCGCTCGCCGGCGTCGGCAGCGACGAGGAACTGTCCGACACCGTCGGCTACATCTCCAAGAGCCGGCTGCCCTGGCTGGTGGTCAATCTCGGCACCGCCTTCATCTCCGCCTCCATCATCGCTTTGTTCGAGAACACCATCGAGAAGATGGTGGCGCTCGCCGTGCTGATGCCCATCGTCGCCTCCATGGGCGGCAATGCCGGCAACCAGACCATGACGGTGGCGGTGCGGGCGCTCGCCACCAAGGACCTCGGCAGCCACAACGCCCGCCGCGTGGTCTCGCGCGAGGTGCTGGTGGGGCTCATCAACGGCCTGGTTCTGGCGGCGGCGCTCGGCGCCATCGCCGCCTTCTGGTTCTCCAGCGCCCAGCTCGGCGCGGTGATCTCGTCGGCGCTGGTGCTGAACATGCTGGCGGCCGGGCTGTTCGGCATCCTGATCCCGCTCGCCATCTCGCGGCTGAAGCTCGATCCGGCGGTGGCGTCGGGCGTTTTCGTCACTATGGTTACCGACGCCGTGGGCTTCTTCGCCTTTCTGGGCCTTGCCACATGGTGGTTTTCCATTACCTGAACATGTGCTCCTGCGGTTCCGCTCAAGCTTGCGCCCCCCGCCATAATGTCGGACAAATTTTCCCGGTGGCCGGCGGAGTCGTCCGAGGGTGTTTCGGATTTGCGCAGAGTTCCGGCTTTGGGGGCGGCCATACCGTGGCGATCCGGCTTTGATTCCCGTGCCCTTGCGCTGACGGGACTGTTCGCCCTCCTCATTTTGCTGGGGGGTGTCGTTCTGGCGCTTCTCCATGCAACCCAGCGTAATTCCGAGCGTGCCCATGCGCGCGACCGCCACGCGGTGTTCGCCGCCATCGCCGAGCGCCAGGAGCATATGGGCCGCGTGCTCGCCGGCATGACGGCGGGGCGCGAGGCCGAAATCACCCGCATGCTGGTGAACGACCGCAAGGCGGACCTGCATGAGCGTCTCGGCAAGGCGCTGAAGGAGCAGTTCGGCTTCGAGCTGACCTACATCATCGATGCGGACGGCCGCGTGCTCTACGCTGCCGAACTGGGGCGCCTCGGGTCCGGCGAGGCATCGGTCTGGATCGCGCCGGCCTTTGCGCGGCAGATCCTGAAATGGCGCAGCACGCCGGTCTCGGGTCTTGCGGTCACCGACGGGGAGGCGGGCCTGCTCGCGGCGCGCCCGCTCGCCGCGACGCCGGACGGCGCGGTCCTGCGCCAGCCCTTGACGATCGTTTCCGTCGACGTGGTGGACGACGCCTTCCTCAGCGAGGTGTTCGGCGCACTCGATTTGCCGCCCATGCATCTGGTGCGCAACGAGGCGGCCCTGGCCCCGGAGGCGGTGGCGGTGGCCAACCTGCTCGACGGGCCGCGCGCCGGTTTCGTGTGGAACCCGCCGGATCAGGATCACGGTCCGCTGAACCGGCTGGCGATGGTGATCGCGGCGGCGGCGCTGGTGCTCTGCCTGGTGTTCCTGGCGCTGCTGGTGCGGGCCCGCCGCACCGCGGCGGCGCTCGGCGTCAGCGAGGCGCGCGCCCGGGAACTCGCCCAGCGCGACAGCCTCACGGGACTGGCCAACCGCGGCCATTTCATCGTCGCGTTGAAGGCGGCCCTCGCCGAGCAGACGGAGGGAACGGCCATCGCGCTGCTGTTCATCGATCTCGACGGCTTCAAGGAGGTCAATGACAGCGTCGGCCACGCCGGGGGCGACGAATTGCTGGCCGTGGTGGCGCGCCGCCTGAGAGGCTGCCTGGGGGAGCGGGGGCTGGCGGCGCGCTTCGGCGGCGATGAGTTCGTGCTGTTCACGAGCTATCGGGAGGAGGCGCAGCTGTCCAGCCTCGTCGCTGCGCTGTTCGGGGTGCTCGACATTCCGGTCCATGTGGGGGGCACCGAGCTGGCGGTCAGCGCCTCCATCGGCGCGGCGCGGGCGCCGCAGGACGCGCGCACCTGCGACGAACTGCTCAGTCTGGCCGACGTGGCGCTCTACCGCGCCAAGGCGGAAGGGCGCGGGACCTACCGCCTGTTCGAGCCGCGCTTCGAGCGCGAGCAGCTGGAGCGCCGGCGCACCGAATCCGAACTGGCGGCGGCGCTGGACAAGGGCGAGCTCAACCTGGTGTTCCAGCCGCAGGTGGACGTGGAGAGCGAGCGCATCGTCGGCTTCGAGGCGCTGGTGCGCTGGGACCATCCGACCCGCGGGCGCATCCTGCCCGGCGCCTTCATCCCGGTGGCGGAGGGCTCGCGCCTCATCAACCGGCTGGATGCCTACGTGCTGCGCTCAGCCTGCGAACAGGCGAAGGACCTGCCGGGCGTCACCATCTCGGTGAACATGTCGCCGCTGAACCTGCGCCATGCGGGCATGGTCGACAACATCATCGCCACCCTGCGGCAGACCGATTTCGATCCCCGGCGGCTGGAGATCGAGATCACCGAGAGCGCCATCCTCGACGCCAGCGTCGAAGGCCAGGACGCGCTGGCCCGGCTGCGCGGGCTCGGCGTGCGGCTCGCGCTCGACGATTTCGGCACGGGCCACGCCTCGCTGGTGCATGTGCGCCGCTTCCCCATCACCAAGATCAAGATCGACAAGTCCTTCATCCTCAATCTCGGGGTGCAGCGCGATGCCGCCTCGATCGTGGAGTATGTGGTGCGGCTCGGCCGCTCGCTCGGCATCACGCTGACCGCCGAGGGGGTGGAGACGCGCGAGCAGTTGCGCTTCCTGCGCGCCTTCGGCGCCCACCAGGCGCAGGGCTACCTGTTCTCGCCGCCTTTGCCGCTGGCGGCGGCGGCGGCATTGCTGAAGCGCCAGTCGGAGGCGGATGCCCTGCGCGCGCAGCGCGGCACTGGCGAGCCGACGGCCAAATAGGCCCCACGCGCGCTGGCCTAGCGGATCCGATATTTCCTTGAAAGAAAATATTGTCTCTCTAAGAGATTTTTGCCTCCATCCCGACCGCCGTCTCGTGTCGGTGGTTGCGTTTGCCGGGGCGCTTGGCACAGAACGGCGGGTAGGGACGGCGCGCGTCGGGCGCGGCCGGCAGAGGGGTGTTGCGCGTGACCGGGACCAACCTCATCGAGACTCGGCCGATCGACGGCAAGGCCTTCGCCGCAGACCTGCGGGCGCGCATCGGCGCCGAGGTGGCGGCTCTGGGCGCGGCCCATCCCGGATTCAAGCCCGGCCTCGCCGTGGTGCTGGTGGGCGCCGACCCGGCGAGCGAGGTCTATGTGCGCAACAAGGCGGCACAGACGGTGGAGGCCGGCATGGCCTCCTTCGAGCACAAGCTGCCCGCCGACACGCGCGAGGAAGACCTCTTGGCGCTGGTCGCCACCCTGAACGCCGATCCCGCGGTCAACGGCATCCTGGTGCAGCTGCCGCTGCCGGCGCAGATCGACGCCATGAAGGTTCTGGCCGCCATCAATCCGGAAAAGGACGTGGACGGTTTCCACGTCATCAATGCCGGCCGCCTCGCGGTGGGGCTCGACGCGCTGGTGCCCTGCACGCCGCTCGGCTGCGTGATGCTGCTGAAGCACCATCTGGGCAATCTCTCGGGGATGAAGGCGGTGGTGGTGGGGCGCTCCAACATCGTCGGCAAGCCGGTGGCGCAACTGCTCCTGAAGGAGGACTGCACCGTCACCATCGCCCATTCGCGCACCCGCGACCTCGCGGGCGAGTGCCGCCAGGCGGACATCCTGATCGCCGCCGTGGGCCGCCCGGAAATGATCAAGGGCGACTGGATCAAGCCCGGCGCGACCGTGATCGACGTGGGCATCAACCGCGTGCCGAAGGCGGACGGCAAGACCCGCCTCGTGGGCGACGTCGCCTCCGCCGAGGCGCAGGGCATCGCCGGCCTCATCACGCCGGTGCCGGGGGGCGTTGGCCCCATGACCATCGCCTGCCTGCTCGCCAACACGCTCACCGCCGCCAAGCGCCAGGCCGGCATCGCCTGACAGCGGGAACGGGCGCGGACCGTCCGGGTTGTCCGCAAACGAAGGAGGCACGCCATGGCCGTCGACCGCAAGCAGACCTTCACGCCGCAAGAGATCGAGGCGCGCCTGTCCGCCGAGCTGCCCCGCTGGCGCTACGAGGACGGCTGGCTCCGCCGCACCTACAAGACCAGCAGCTGGAAGGGCACGCTGATGGTCATCAACACGGTGGGCCACCTCGCCGAGGCGGCGTGGCACCATCCCGACCTCACCGCCTCCTATGCCTGGGTGGAGGTGCGCCTCATGTCCCACGACGCCAAGGGCATTACGGAGCGCGACTTCGCTCTGGCGAAGAAGATCGAGGAGGTGGTGATGTGGCAGCCCGGCCTCGAGGAGGGCGGCGCGCTGGAAGGCACGCCGCAGGGCGATCTGCGGTTTGCGTATGTGAAGTATGACTGAGGGCGGCTTTCACGCCTGCCCCGGAAACAGCTCCACATGCGTTTCCGCCGTGCGGCCGTAATAGAGCGCGCGGCGGCCGGTGAAGGAGACCATGTAGCCGGCGCAGCCGGCGGCCTTCGCCTTGTAGCAGAAGCCGCGATAGGTGTAGCCGGGGGCCAGCGTCTGCGCCGCGCGGATGGCGGCCTGGAGCGCGCCGGCGTCGAAGGCTGGCGCCACCGGGACCGGGCTTTCGTGGCAGGCGAGGGCGAGCGCTTCGCCGTCCGGCAAGAAGTAGGTGGCGCGGGCCTGCCGCAGGTCCACCTCGTAGCTCTCGAAGCCCGCCGCCATCAGGGCGCCGACGATCTCGGGGAAAGTCATCGTATTGGCCTCGGCGGCCTTCAGGCATGCGGCGGCGGTGTCGGACTGGTGCGGGTCCATGGGCAGTCTCCGGTCTCGTGAGGCGTGTTCAGTCGACGGGCACGGCCCGAAGGCCGCGCTTCTCGACGATGCGCCGCAGCGCGCCGGCAATGACCGCGCGCTCATCGGCCGTGAGGTCGGCGAAGAATTCGGCGTCGTTCTCGTCCGCCAGCGCCGCGAGCACCGGCACCAGATCGGCGCCCTGCGGCGTTAGCGCGAGGGTATGGGCGCGGCCATCGCTCGCGCTCGCCGCGCGGGCGATGAGGCCTTTCGCCTCCAGCCGGTCGGCGAGCTTGCTCACCGCGCCGCGGGTGAGGCCGAGCCGGTCCGCGAGGCGGCTGGGCGCTGAGGTCGCCGCGTCGTGCAGCACCCGCAGCAGCACCCATTCCGCCACCGTCACCCCGTGCCCCTCCACCTTGCGGGCGAAGGCGAGCGAGACGTGGTTCGACACGAAGCGCAGCCAGTAGCCGAGATGGGCGGAGAGGTCGGAGACGGGCATAAGCGGACCTAGATTGATTGAATAGGAAACTATCTCTGAATAGTTTCCATGTCAACTATCTGGCTTCGCCATCGCCTGTCCGGCCCTTTGGTCTATGGTCACGCGCGTGTCCTGGAGGTGTCCCGTGTCCGGCGTGCCCAATCCCCGCCTTTCCGCTCCGTCCGCTTTGCGCAATCGCGGACCGATCCTGGATGTACTGCGCGCGGTGCTGCCGGCCGCCGGTCTGGTGCTGGAGATCGCCAGCGGCTCGGGCGAGCATGTGGTGCACTTCGCCCGGCATCTGCCCGGCCTTTCCTTCCAGCCAAGCGATCCTTCGGCGGAAGCCCGCGCCTCGGTGGCGGCGCATGTGGCGGCGGAGGGGCTCGCCAATGTCCGCGCGCCGCTGGCGCTCGATGCCGGTGCGCCGGACTGGCCGGTGGGGCCTGTCGACGCGGTGGTGTGCATCAACATGATCCACATCTCGCCCTGGACCTCGACGCTGGGCCTGATGGCCGGCGCGGGCGCGCGGCTGCCGGCGGGCGGGCCGCTGGTGCTCTACGGACCCTATGTGCGCGAGGGGGTGGAGACCGCCGCGAGCAACCTCGCCTTCGATGCCAGTCTCAAGGCGCGCAATCCCGCCTGGGGCCTGCGGCGCCTGGAAGAGGTGGCCGAGGCCGCGGGCCGGCACGGGCTCGGACTGGAGCGCGTCGTCGAGATGCCGGCCAACAATCTCACCGTTGTCTTCCGCAAGGCGGGCTGAGCCTCAGGCCGCTGCCGCCAGACGGACCACGGCGCGCACCGCCGCGAGCCGCGCCGGATCGAGCGCGCCCGTACGCCCCTGCGCGCAGAGCGCGCGCGGAAACCGAGATAGTCCGGTCCGAGCGCCGCCAGCGGCGCCGCATCCGCGAGCGCCAGGGAGCCGG
>NZ_JBNFNU010000207.1:0-7406 GCF_057364445.1 Xanthobacter sp. BG11Y11_SDJG | reverse complement strand
CGAGTCGACGCGATTCGACGCGCTCGGCGCGCCGCGCGCGGCTGGTGATGGAAAGGCGCGCCACCGCGCCGATGGAGGGCAGCGCCTCGCCGCGGAAGCCCAAAGTGGAGATGGCGAGCAGGTCCTCGCCGTCGAGCTTGGAGGTGGCGTGGCGCTCCACCGCCAGAGCGAGGTCGTCCGGCCCCATGCCGGCGCCGTCGTCGGCGACCCGCACCAGGCGGCGCCCGCCGCTGTCGATCACCACTCGATGGCGCGCGCGCCGGCATCGAGCGCGTTCTCGGTCAGTTCCTTCACCACCGCGGCCGGGCGCTCCACCACCTCGCCGGCGGCGATGCGGTCGATGAGCACGGGCGGCAGGCGGCGGATCGGCATCGGGCGGGCGACTCAGCAGATGAAGGGCGCCGATGATAGCGCCGCGCGCCGCCCGCGGCATCCCGCCAGGCGGATCAGTCCCGCTCCACCGCCACCACGCGGCCCTTGTCCACGGCCAGCGCCAGGCGCCCGGCCTTGAGCGCCAGCGCGCGCTCGCCGAACAGCTCGCGGCGCCAGCCCTTCATGGCCGGCACGTCGGCCGCGTCGTCGACGGCGATGCGCTCCAGGTCGTCGGTGGTGGCGATCACCTTGGCGGCGACGGCGTTCTGCTCGGCGGTCATGCGCAGCAGCACCTTGAGCAGCTCCACCGTGGCGCTGGCGCCATTGGGCAGCGGCTTGTCGCGCTCGATGCGCGGCAAGGTCTTGGGGTCGCGGGCCAGGCCCTTCTTCACCGCATCGAGGACCGCCTCGCCGAAGCGCGAGCGCTCGAAGCCCTTGGGCAAGGACCGCAATTCGGCGAGCTTTTCCGGCGACTGCGGCGCCTGGACGGCGATCTCGGCGATCACCTCGTCCTTGACGATGCGCCCGCGCGGCATGTCCCGGCTCTGCGCCTCGCGCTCGCGCCAGGCCGCCACCTCCACCAGGACCGCCAGCTCGCGCGGCTTGCGCACCCGCGACTTCAGGCGTTCCCAGGCGGTGTCGGGGCTCTGCTCATAGGTGGCGGGCGACGTGAGGACGCGCATCTCCTCCCCCACCCATTCGCCGCGCCGCGGGCGTCGAGGTCGGCGGTGAGCTTGAGGAAGATGTCGCGCAGGTGCGTCACGTCCGCCACCGCATAGGTCAGCTGCGCCTGGCTCAGCGGCCGGCGCGACCAGTCGGTGAAGCGCGACGACTTGTCGATGGCATGCCCGGTGACGCGCTGCACCAGTTGGTCGTAGGACACGCTGTCGCCATAGCCCAGCACCATCGCCGCCACCTGGGTGTCGAACACCGGATGGGGGATGAGCCGCGCCTGGTGCCAGATGATCTCGATGTCCTGCCGGCCGGCATGGAACACCTTCATCACCGAGTGGTCGGCCATGAGGCGATAGAAGGGGTCGAGGTCGAGTCCCTCGGCCAGCGCGTCGATGATGATCGCCTCTTCCGGCGAGGCCACCTGCACGACGCAGAGCTTCGGCCAGAAGGTGGTCTCCCGCAGAAATTCCGTGTCGACGGTGACGAAGGGATGGCGGGCGAGACGCTCGCAGGCCGATGCCAGCGCCTCGGTGGAGGTGATCGGATCCATTGGTCGACCATACCCACCGGCGCCGTCCACGGAAAGGGAATGTGGCGCGATTTTGTCAGACGCGTGCAGAATAGCTGCGCCACGAGCATTGCGCAGGCCGCATGGCTGGCTGCCCTACCTGCGCCCCCTGCCTCGGAAAGCCCGCGCGCGCTTGACAAGCCCCAAGGCGCATGCACCTTCGCCCCGCCTCAGACGCGGTCGTCCGCGCCGCGGCGCGCCGGGCCTCCCAGGCGGCGCCCGGTGTGGAACGCGGCCTCTCGCGGCAGTCCGGCCACACGCGGCCGGCCGGCGCCGAGGCGGGGTCGAAGGACCCCGCAGACCGACCATTCAGCCTTTGAAAGGGCACGCCATGCACCGCTACCGCTCCCACACCTGCGGCGCGCTCACCCTCGCCGAGGTCGACCAGAGCGTGCGCCTGTCCGGCTGGTGCCACCGCATCCGCGACCATGGCGGCGTGCTGTTCATCGACCTGCGCGACCATTACGGCCTCACCCAGGTGGTGGTGGACCCGGACAGCCCGGCCTTCGCCGCCGCCGAGAAGGCGCGCGCGGAATGGGTGATCCGCATCGACGGCAAGGTGCGCAAGCGCCCCGAGGGCACCGAGAACCCCGACCTCGCCACCGGCGCGGTGGAGGTCTACGCCGCCGAGCTCGAAGTGCTGGGCGCCGCCGGCGAGCTGCCGCTGCCCGTGTTCGGCGACGTGGAGTATCCCGAGGAGACGCGGCTCAAATACCGCTTCCTCGACCTGCGCCGCGAGAAGCTGCACAAGAACATCATGACCCGCATGGCGATCATCGACGCCATGCGCGCCAAGATGAAGGCCCAGGGCTTCTTCGAGTTCCAGACGCCGATCCTCACCGCCTCCTCGCCGGAGGGCGCGCGCGACTTCCTCGTGCCCTCGCGCCTGCACGCGGGCAAGTTCTACGCCCTGCCGCAGGCGCCGCAGCAGTACAAGCAGCTGATCATGATGAGCGGCTTCGACCGCTACTTCCAGATCGCGCCCTGCTTCCGCGACGAGGACCCGCGCGCCGACCGCCTGCCGGGCGAGTTCTACCAGCTCGATCTGGAGATGAGCTTCGTCGAGCAGGAGGACGTATTCCAGGCGGTGGAGCCGGTGATCACCGGCGTGTTCGAGGATTTCGCGAACGGCAAGCCGGTGACGAAGAATTGGCCGCGCATTCCCTATGCCGAGTCGCTGCGCAAATACGGCACCGACAAGCCCGACCTGCGCAACCCGCTGGTCATGCAGGCCGTTTCCGACCATTTCCGCGGCTCGGGCTTCAAGGTGTTCGCCCGCATGCTGGAGGTGGAGAAGAACGAGGTTTGGGCCATCCCCGCCCCGGGCGGCGGCTCGCGCGCCTTCTGCGACCGGATGAATTCCTGGGCTCAGGGCGAGGGCCAGCCGGGGCTCGGCTACATCATGTGGCGTGAGGGGGGCGAAGGCGCCGGCCCGCTTGCCAACAATATCGGCCCCGAGCGCACCGAGGCGATCCGCGTCCAGCTTGGCCTCAAGGCCGGGGACGCCGCCTTCTTCGTTGCCGGCGATCCGGACAAGTTCGTGAAGTTCGCCGGCCTTGCCCGCACCAAGGTGGGCGAGGAGCTGAACCTCGTCGACCACGACCGGTTCGAGCTGGCCTGGATCGTGGACTTCCCCTTCTACGAATATTCGGAAGAGGAGAAGAAGGTCGACTTCTCCCACAACCCCTTCTCCATGCCGCAGGGCGGGCTGGAGGCGCTGAACACGCAGGACCCGCTCACCATCAAGGCGTTCCAGTACGACATCGCCTGCAACGGCTACGAGATCGCCTCGGGCGGCATTCGCAACCATCGCCCCGAGGCCATGGTGAAGGCGTTCGAGCTGGCCGGCTATGACGAGGCGACCGTGGTGGAGCGGTTCGGCGGCATGTACCGCGCGTTCCAGTATGGCGCGCCGCCCCATGGCGGCATGGCGGCGGGCGTGGACCGCATCGTCATGCTGCTCTGCGGCGTGACGAACCTTCGCGAAATCTCGCTCTTCCCCATGAACCAGCAGGCCCTCGATCTGCTCATGGCGCGCCCAGCGAGGCCAGCCCCAAGCAGCTGCGCGAGCTTCACATTCGTCCGGTGGCGCCGACCAAGTGAGGCTTGGCGCGTACTTGGCGCGTAATCTGCGGCGGATGATGTAGAGTGCTCCGGGGCGAAAGCCGGCCAACCATGTGCCGGCGCCCCGGAGGAAGCCCCATGCGGTACGCCCGCCAGCTGCTCTTGGTCGCGGCTCTCGCCTTTCCCGCCGCGGCCTCGGCCCAATCCGCGCCGGCCCCACGTCCACCCCCGTGGCCGTGGCGCGCGAGGTGGTGAACCTCTCGCTCTCGCCCGGCTTCGAGGGCCGGTTTAACCGCATGATGGCGAGGCGGTCTCAAAGCTCCCGGCCGACAAGCAGGCGGCCGCCCGCGCCGACCTCCAGAAGGCCGCGGCCGGCGCGCGCGCGGAGATTCTCGCCGCCATCGCCGCCCATTACGCCAAGGCCTTCACCCCCGCCGAGCTGAACGATCTGCTCACCTTCTTCAAGAGCCCGCTGGGCCTGAAGCTGGTTCAGGTGGAGGAGACCAAGTCGCCCGAGGTCAACGCCGCCATCCAGCAGCAGATCATGAAGCTGGTGGTGCAGATGAGCGCCCTGCCCCGCTGAGGCTGCGGCAGCGCAAGCCTTGCCGGGTTGCGCGGCATCTTCCGCTGCGGCAGTGTGGCGGCGCGATCCGATGCGCCGGGTCAGGGTCCCGTGCGGGGCGGGAGCCATCCGGCCGGCGCGCGGCACCGCCGCCGCGCCGCCTCCCTTCCGAGGCGGTGCCGCGCCCTCCGGAAGAAGGAAATCCCCGTGATCCGAGCCTTCGCGCCGATCCTCGCCGCTGGACTGATTCTCTTCGCCCATCCCGCGCGCGCCGACGACATCGCCGATGCCATCGCCGAGGCCCAGAAGGCCTATGCGGCCGGCGACCTCTCCGGCGCCAAGCAGTCTCTGGACGTCGCCTCCCAGTTGCTCGCCCAGCGCAGCGCCGACGGGCTGGCCAAGTTCCTACCGCCGGTGCCGCCCGGCTGGACCGCGGGCGAGACCGAGACCGATGCGGCGGCGGCGGCCATGTTCGGCGGCGGGCTGATCGCGCGGCGCGAATATTCCAAGGGAAGCTCGGACGTGACGGTGCAGATCATCACCCAGTCGCCGATCATCGCCCAGATGGGGGCCATGTTCTCCAGCGCGCAGATGCTGGGCGCCATGGGCAAGGTGTTCCGCCACCAGGGCCGCACCGCCGTGCTCACCAAGGAAGGCACGATCCAGCTCATGTCCGGCGGCACGCTGGTGATGATCGAGGGCTCGGGCAGCGAGGCCGACAAGCGCGCCTTCCTGAACGCCATCGACCTCGCGGCCATCGAGAAGGCCGGCGGCTGAGCCCGACGGCGGGGCCGGAAACGGCTCCGCCCGACCGCCGCAGTCCTCCCCAACCGCCGTCGCTGGGCCGGGGAACCGCCCTCGCGTCCCGGCCGACGGGAGCGAAGCGCAGCGTAGCGGGAGGAGAGCCGGGACCCAGCGCAAGACCTCGCCGCAGGCGGCCTGATCTCTTCTGGCGGCTCAGCCGGGCCGGCGTCATCGGCAGCGGTGCGGGGTTTTGCCCGCTGCGCGGGAGTCTCCCCTGGACCCCGGCTCGGCGCTCCGGCTGCGCCGTCGCTGGGCCGGGTGACGACGGCTCACGCCGTCGCTGGGCCGGGGAACGGCGACGGCGGCGGCTACTTTACGCGCTCGAGGATCGACACGTAGTTGGCGACCGCGGCGCCGCCCATGTTGAAGACGCCGGCGACCTTGGCGCCGTCGATCTGCATGTCGCCCGCCTCGCCCATGAGCTGCATGGCCGAGAGCACGTGCATGGAGACGCCGGTGGCGCCGATGGGGTGGCCCTTGGACTTCAGGCCGCCCGACGGGTTCACCGGCAGCTTGCCGTCCTTCTGGGTCAGCCCCTCGCGCACCACCTTGTAGCCCTCGCCGGGCTTGGCGAGGCCCATGGCCTCGTACTCGATCAGCTCGGCCACGGTGAAGCAGTCGTGGGTCTCCACGAGGTCGAGGTCGTCGAGGGTGAGGCCGGCCTCGGCAAGGCCCTGCGCCCAGGGCGCGGCGCGCGCCTCGAAGGCGATCGGGTCGCGGCGCGAGAGCGGCAGGATGTCGTTGGCCTGGGGCGCGGGCCCGGAAGGCGACCGCGCGGGTGAGGCCTTCGGCGACGTCCGCGGAGGCGATCACCAGCGCCGCCGCTCCGTCCGAGACCAGCGAGCAGTCGGTGCGGCGCAGCGGCCGGCCACATAGGGGTTCTTCTCGGAGATGGTGTTGCAGAACTCGAAGCCGAAATCCTTGCGCATCTGCGCATAGGGGTTCGCCACGCCGTTCTTGTGGTTCTTGGCGGCGATGCGCGCCAGTTCCTCGGAGCGGTCGCCGTAGCGCTGGAAATAGGCCTGGGCGATGCGCCCGAACACGCCGGCGAAGCCGCCGTCGATGTCCGCCTCCTCCTTGCGGTAGGAAGCATTCAGCAGGATGTCGCCCACCTCGGCGGTGGGCTTGGCGGTCATCTTCTCGGCGCCGATCACGAGGGCGATTCGGCCGCGGCCGGCCTCCACATAGTTCAGCGCCGAATGGATGGCGGCCGAGCCGGTGGCGCAGGCGTTCTCCAGCCGCATGGCTGGCACGTGGGCGAGCTCCGGCACCGACAGCGCCGGCATGGCGCCCTGGAAGTCCTGCTTCTGGAAGCCGGCATTGAACACGCCCACATGGATCGAATCCACGTCCGCGGGGGCGAGGCCCGCATGCTCGATGGCGGCTCCGGCGACCCGGCTCATGAGCGCCTCGGTGTCCGCGTCCTCGAGCTTTCCGAACGGCGAGTGGGCCCAGCCCACGATGGCAGCCTTGGCATCCATGGCGCGTCTCCCTGACGGTGTCGGCAATCGCCTCCAGCGCTAGCGCAGTTCCCCCGGACTGTCCAATGGCGCGGGCTGCGGGCGCCCGATGGCGCGGGGCCGCCATGTTCTCGCCATCCCGCTCTGGTGCAAGGCGGTCTTAAGGATTTGCTCACCGTGATCGGGCATGCTCGGTCGCAAAGCCGGTGTCGCGGTGCCGCGGCGTCCGGCGCACTTGAGATCGGCGCCGGCTGCTTTATTGTCGGCGCGTGCCGTCCAGGCACCCCGCAGCGGTTCGCGGGGCTGGCGCAGGCTTCGCTCCGATCGCACGGCGATCCGGTCGCGGGGCCGCGTTCGTGGGTTTGGAGCCGGTTTCCGGCTACGGGAAGAGGGCGGTCCGCATCCTTCGGGGTCCGGCTGCCCGCGTCGAGCAGCGAGGACCATGACCGCCTACGACTTCGACTGGGACGACGAGTCCGGCTACGACCTCTACGAGGAGCCCCATGAGGAGCCGCGGCGACGCGCGCCCGTGGCGCTGCTGGTGGGTGTCGGCGCGCTGGTGCTGGCCGGCGCCGTCGGTGGCGGGGTCTGGTTCATGACCGGCTCGGGCTCCGGCAAGCAGGACCGCCAGGCGATCGCCAATGCCGGTCCCGCCGTGCCCCCGGTGGTGCTGCGCACCCATTCCGGCCCGCGGCCGGGAAGCGACGGCGGCATCCCTTCCGCCGGGACCCTGTCCTCCGGCGACGATTGGATGTTCGCGCCCGGCGCCGTCACCGGCGCGTGCGGCTTTTGCCTCCTCCGCCGAGGCGCCCAGCCACCAATGTGGTGACGAGCAACACCTCGCCCGCGCCGCTGCCGCCGGGCAATCCGGGACGCCAGGCCGGCGTCGCCGTGCCGCCGG
>NZ_JBNFNU010000206.1:0-7413 GCF_057364445.1 Xanthobacter sp. BG11Y11_SDJG | reverse complement strand
CCGGAGGGATCGGGACGCCGCGGGCGCGCGGGGGGTCGAAGGCTTCGGCGGCATGGCACACTCTGGACGGCGCAGCAGCGGGGGAATCGCGCCGCCGCAGGCCTTTTTCATAGCATGGGCGGCCGCGCCCGCGGGAGGCCGCAGCCGGCGCCACATGCGCGCAGCGCTTGCTTTGCCGGTCAACTGGCCTAAATCTGAGGCGGGATCACAGCGCCGGCTCGCACGCCGGTGCCGCAAGGCAAAGTCGATGAGCTACGTAGCAGCGGCCAGCGCGCCGCTCCGCAAGACCGGACACATCAAGCTCTACGGGCCAGAGGGCTTCGAGGGCATGCGCCGCGCCGGCCAGCTGACCGCCCGCGCGCTCGACGCGGTGGCGGAGATGGTGCGCCCCGGCGTCACCACCGAGGCCATCGACCAGCTGATCTTCGATTTCGCCCTCGCCAACGGCGCCTATCCGGCGACCTTGATGTATCGCGGCTACCGCCATTCGGTGTGCACATCGGTGAACCATGTGGTGTGCCACGGCATGCCCAACCCCCGCCCGCTGCGGGAGGGCGACATCGTCAATGTGGACGTGACGCTGGTTCTCGACGGCTGGTACGGGGATTCGAGCCGCATGTTCGCCATCGGCGCGATCCCGCGCCGGGCGGAGCGGCTGCTGGAAGTGACCTACGAGTCCATGATGCGCGGCATCGCCGCGATCCGCCCCGGCGGGCATGTGGGCGACATCGGCGCCGCCATCCAGGACTTCGTCGAGCCGCAGCACATGAGCGTGGTGCGCGACTTCTGCGGCCATGGCGTCGGCCAGGTGTTCCACGACGAGCCGAACATCGTCCATGTGGGCCGGCGCGGGGAAGGCCCGCAACTGGTGCCGGGCATGATCTTCACCGTGGAGCCGATGATCAATCTCGGCCGCCCGCACGTGAAGGTGCTCTCGGACGGCTGGACCGCGGTGACGCGCGACCGTTCGCTCTCCGCCCAGTTCGAGCATGCGGTGGGCGTCACCGAGACCGGGGTGGAGATCTTCACCCTGAGCCCGAAGGGCTATCACAAGCCGCCTTACCAGATCGCCTGACGGCACGCGCCATGGAGGAGCCCGAGGACGGCGTCGCCGAGGCCCCCCACTTCCACGGGCATCGCGACCGGCTGCGCGAGCGCTTCCGCGAAGCCGGCGCCCAGGCGCTCGCCGACTATGAGCTGCTGGAGTTGCTGCTGTTCCGCGCCGTGCCGCGGCGCGACGTGAAGCCCCTGGCGAAGGCCTTGGTGGACCGTTTCGGCTCCTTCGCCGAGGTGATCGCCGCGCCGCCGGCGCTTCTGGCCGAGATGCCGGGCGTGAAGCAGGCCATCATCACCGAGCTAAAGCTGGTGGAGGCCGCCGCCCAGCGCCTCGCCAAGGGGCAGGTGAAGCGCCGCCCGGCCTTGTCCTCCTGGAGCGCGGTGCTCGACTATTGCCGGACCGCCATGGCGTTCCAGGACCGCGAGCAGGTGCGCGTCCTGTTCCTCGACAAGCGCAACCAGCTGATCACCGACGAGGTGCTCCACACCGGCACCGTGGACCATGCGCCGGTCTATCCCCGCGAGGTGGTGAAGCGGGCGCTGGAGCTCTCCGCTACGGCCATCATCCTCGCCCACAACCACCCCTCGGGCGATCCGACGCCGTCGCGCGCCGACATCGACATGACGCGCAAGATCATCGACGTGGCGAAGCCGCTCGGCATCGAGGTGCACGACCACATCATCGTCGGCAAGGAAGGCCATGCCAGCCTCAAGGGGCTGAAGCTGATCTGAACCGGCGCCGGCGGGAAGCGGGGGCTGGCCCCCGCCTCTCGCTCAGTTGATTTCGATCCCCGCGCCTTGACGATCTGCGCATAGCGCGCGGTGTCGGCCTTGATGCGGGCGAGGAACGCCTCGCCGTCGAGGCCCGCGGCCTCCGCGCCGGCGGTGTTGAGACGCGCCACCACGGCCGGGTCGGCGAGCGCCGCCTTGAGGTCCTTCGCCACCTTGGCGACGATGTCGGCGGGCGTGCCCTTGGGCGCGAACAGGCCGACCCAGATCGAGGCATCGAAATCGGCGATCCCCGCCTCGCGCGCGGACGGCCAGTCGGGGGCCAGCGTGGTGCGCTCCTTGGTGGTCATGCCCAGCACCTTGACCTTGCCGGACTTCACGTGCGGCAGGGCCGAGGAGACCGCGAGCACGCTCACGGGAACCTCGCCTCCGGCGATGGCGGCGGCGGCCGGCGCGCCGCCCTTGTAGGGCACGTGCAGCAGCTTGGTGCCGGTGATCATGGCGAACCATTCCGCGGTCAGGTGGTTCATGGTGCCGGCGCCGGGCGAAGAATAGGCGATGTCGCCCGGCTTGGCCTTGGCGGCTGCGATGAACTCCACCAAAGAGCCGTAGGGCGTATTGGCGTTGGCCGCCCAGAGCAGCGGCGTGTTGGTCACCATGGCGATGGGGATGAGATCCTTCTGCGGATCGTGGGTCAGGTTCTTGTAGAGCGCCGGGTTGATGGTGATTTCGCCGTTGGTGGCCATCAGCAGCGTGCTGCCGTCGGGCGCCGAACGCACCGCCGCGTCGACGCCGATGGTGCCGCCGGCGCCGGGGCGGTTCTCCACCACCACCTGCTGGCCCCACGTCTCGGCGAGCTTCTGGCCCACCACCCGCGCGGCGATGTCGGTGACGCCGCCGGGGGCGAACGGGACGATCAGGTGCACCGGCCGGGGTGGGCCAGTCCTGGGCGGACGCCGGCGGCGCGGCGAGAAGGGGCGAGCGCGGCCAGCGGGCGCCGCGACCGCGGCGCGCACGAGGGTCTTCAGCATGGTCATTCCCCTGGATGGTTGAGCGATGCCCGCCGGGAACGGCTCCCGTGGCCACACCGGGCCGTCCGGCGCCCTCGCTAAAGGGCGCCGCGCCGGGTCGACGGTTGGATGGAGCGCGCTCCGCGGCGGCGCAATGGGCCCGCGCGGGGCGGCCGGTCACTTCTCCGGCTTGAGGCCGATGGCCTTCACCAGCGGCCCGAAGCGGGCGTCCTCTTCCTTGTAGAACTTCGCCAGTTCCTCCGGGGTCGAGCCCACGAACACGGCGCCCTGGGGCTCCATGCGCGCGCGCAGCTCGGGATCGGCGGTGACCTTGGCGATGTCGGCGCTCATCTTGTCGACGATCGCCTTCGGGTTCCCTTCGGCACCACGATCGTGGTCCAGGACTGCGCCTGCAGGAACGGGAAGCCGGCCTCGGTGGAGGTCGGCACGTCCGGCAGCTGGGCGGAGCGCGTGGGGGCCAGAACCGCAATCGGCCGCAGCTTGCCGGCCTTGATGTTCGGCATCACCTCGGTGGGCACGCCGGCATAGAATTGGAGCCGGCCGGCGACGAGGTCCACCACGCCCTGCCCGCCGCTCTTGTAGGGCACGTGGACGAGGTCGACCTTCTCCTTCTGGGCCAGCATCTCGCCGATCAGATGCGGCGTCGTGCCGGCGCCCGGCGAGGGATAGGTGAGGCCGGGATTCTTCTTCGCGTACTCCACCAGCTCCTTCAGGTTGTGGATCGGCAGATTGGCGTTCACCACCAGCACCAGCGGATAATAGGCGATCAGCGAGACCGGCTCGAAGCTCGCCGTGGTGTAGGGCAGGTCCGGATAGACGTGCTGGGTGATGATGAAGGGCGGCGGGGCAACCATCATGGTGTAGCCGTCCGCCGGCTGCTTGGCGGTGTAGGCGGCGCCGACGGTCGTGGTGGCGCCGGGCTTGTTCTCGACCACCACCGGCTGCTTCCACATGTCCGTGAGCTTCTGCGCGACGCTGCGGCCCATGATGTCCGACGAGCCGCCGGGAGCGTAGGGCACCACCAGGGTCACGGGCTTGGTGGGAAAGTCCTGCGCGCCGGCGGCGGCAGACGTGAGCAACGCCGGCAGCAGCGCGAGAGCATATTTCCAGGTCATGTTTTGGTCCCTCTGGTTATCTGAAAATATGAACGTCAGACAATCTCATGCGCATCGGGACCGGATGTCAATATGCCTACGGATCGAAGCTAACTTTTTCAGCATTCGCCTTGTTGTGCGCCATGCAATGGGTCGTTCCTGCCCATCTCCGACGCGCCCGCCCGCGGCCGATCACGGCGCGCCGGCGACGCCTACGCGCACGAAAAAGGCCGCCTCCCATGGGAGGCGGCCTCTGCCGAGAGCGGGCGATGCACCGGCTCAGTGGCCGGCGCCGCCGAAATCCTGGGGCACGGTGTTCTTCGCCACCCGCACCTTCTTCATGGTCTCGGGCGTGTTGCGCGAGCGGCCGACCACGCGCGGCACGCCGGCCGTGACCACGGCGCCCACGGCGGGAACGTCGCCGTTCACCAGCCCGGCGAGGGCGTCGTTCTGCGAGCCGCCGGCGCAGGCGTCGATCACCACCACGTCGGCGTCCTTGCCGGGGGAGATGATGCCGCTGTTCAGCCGGTAGACGCGGGCATTGTTGCCGGTGGCCGCGGCGATGG
This sequence comes from Xanthobacter sp. BG11Y11_SDJG, assembly GCF_057364445.1. Classification (NCBI taxonomy): domain Bacteria; kingdom Pseudomonadati; phylum Pseudomonadota; class Alphaproteobacteria; order Hyphomicrobiales; family Xanthobacteraceae; genus Xanthobacter; species Xanthobacter sp. BG11Y11_SDJG. The sequence continues at coordinate 2,937 of NZ_JBNFNU010000206.1, read as the reverse complement.
CGATCTCCGGGTCCATGCCGCCGAGCGAGGCGAGGTGGCTCAGCGTGTAGAACATGCCGAGCGGCATGATCCCGCTGCCCGTGGGCGTGTCGGTGGCGACCAGCAGCCGATCGAGCCGCCCCGCCTCGGCGAGCAGCTTGCCCACCAGCAGCGTGGTGCGCAGGTTGCCGGCGGTGCACACCTGCATGGCGACGTCCGATTCGCCGACGAGGCGCGGGAAGTCGGCGTCCGGAATGGCGGTGGGGCCGCCGTTCACGTGATAGGACACGTCGGGCGCGATCTTCAGCACATGGTCGGCCCAGATGCCCGACGATCCGGGGATGGACGAGCCGCCGGTATGCACCATGGAGACCATGCCGTGCGCCCGCGCCATGGCCACCAGCGGCGCATAGTCATAGGGCGTGGCGAAAGCGCCGAAGCCCGCCTTCACCATCCACACGCCGAGCGCCGCCAGTTCGGCGAAGTCCGCATCCGTCAGGCCGGGCTCCAGGATCAGCGAGCCGGCATGCACGCGCATGCCGCCCGGCCGGTAGGTCTCGAAGCACTTCATGGCGGCGACCGCGAGCGCCTTCACGCCGGCCACGTCCTTCGGCCGGCCCGGCACGTGCACCTCGGAGGCGCTGATGGCGGTGGTGACGCCGCCATGGACGTAGCTCTCCAGGAAGCCCACCGTCTTCTGCCGCGGCGTGTAGTCGCCGAAGGTGATGTGGACGTGGGAATCGATCAGGCCGGGAATGGCGGTCGCCCCGCCCGCGTCGATCACCACGTCGCAGGCCTCCACCTCGGCGGCGCCGAGCGTGCCCACCGCCGCGATGCGGCCGTCCGCCATGAGGATGCCGTCGCCCGGCACCACCGGCGCCGCGAGGTCGCCGGTGACGATCCGGCCGAGATTGACGATCGCCGTGCGCATGGACGCGCCCTCCCTGCTCAGGCGGAGGCCTTGGCCTTGCGCGCCACCACCTCGTCGTGGGTCATGCCGCCCACGCGCGCGTTCAGCCGCCCGCCGCTGGCGAGGCAGAAGATGATCGCCACCTCGTCCGGCTGCGGGCCGTCCGGCACCACCACCGACATGCCGTCATAGTGCGAGCGCACATAGACGTCGTCCTTGTGGTTCATGGGCACGTCGATCATCGTCCCCGGCGCCGCCACCTTGGTCATGGACGAGATCCAGGCGTCGCCGCCGCCGATGGCGTCGCGGATCGGGTTCGCGAAGGCGGTGGTGAGCAGCGCGTTCGCGTGCTCCTGATAGCCCGCAAGGCCGACGATGCCCGCCTTGCCGTAGCTCTGCGCCTTGTGGGGGCCGAGCGCCTCGACGGCGCGCGCGGCGATGAAGGCGCCGAGGTCGACGCTGGCCGCGATCAGCGGCTTCAGGTCGTCCACATAACCCTTTCCGGCGAGCGGATTTTCCACGATCGCGACGACCGCCACCTTGCGCACGGGCGCGGCGGCCTTGCGCCCCTCGGCCTCGTTGCGGTCCTCCACGGTGACGATGGTTCGGCGCACATTGAGCTGCATGCGGATCTCTCGAAGGCTTGACTTCATCTGTCGGCCGACTATGACTTTGTCAGACAATTTGTCAATCGGAAGATCAGAGATGCAAACGAAGGCGCCGTCGATCCTCTTTTCCGAAATGGCCCCCGGCGCGGATTTCGAGGACAAGTTCCATCGCTGGTACGATGAGGAGCACATCCCCATCCGCATGGCCTGCCCCGGCTTCGTCAGCGCCCAGCGCTATGCGCGCGAGGACGGCAAGGGGTATCTGGCCGTCTACGAGATGGAGACTCTCGGGGTCATGTCGTCCGCCGCCTACAAGGTGGTGAAGGAGCAGCCCTCGGACCTCACCGCCTGGATGCTGAAGAACGTCACCGGCTTCACGCGCTATCTCGCCGACGAAACCTTCGTAAAGGTCCAGCCGGAGGCCTTCGATCCCATCGACGCGCCGATTCTCTACGCCGTGTCCTTCAACGTACCGAAGGAGGCGCAGCCCGAATTCGATCGCTGGTACGAGACCGAGCACATCCCCCTGCTGATGGCGAACCCGGACTGGCTGATGGTTCGCCGCATGCGTGTTGCCGACGGGGTTCCCGACCCCTATACCCATCTGGCATTGCATTATCTGGCGGATTCGCGCGCCCTTGCCTCGCCGGAGCGCGAAAAGGCCCGTGGGACGGAGTGGCGCGCGCGCCTTGCGGCCAACGACTGGTTCAAGGCGAGCTACACCGTCTTCCGGCGCCATGGACCGCGCCAGATTGGCCGAGGTTGAACCGTGCGCCCTTCCGATCTGCGCGTCTCGCCCAAGACCGTCCAGCAGCAGGCGGTGGAAAAGCTGCGCTCCGCCATCATCGCCGGCATCTTCAAGCCGGGCGACCGGCTGGTGGAGGTGGACCTGTGCGAGATGCTGGGCGTCTCGCGCCCCTCGGTGCGCGAGGCGCTGAGGAGCCTTGAGGCCGAGCGCCTCGTCTCCATCATCCCCAATCGCGGGCCGCAGGTCCCCATCCTCACTTTGGAGCACGCCGGCGAGATCTACCAGGTGCGCGCCTTGCTTGAGGGCGAGGCGGCGGCCTTGTGCGCCCGCAAGGCGACGCCGGCCGACGTCAAGACCATGACGGCGGCGCTCGCGGCCTTCGCCAAGGCGGTGCGCGCCGACGATGCGGCCGGACGCATCGCCGCCACGGCCGATTTTTATCGCGAGATCACGCGGGTGTGCGGCAACCGCATCATCGAGGAGACGCTCCAGGGCCTGATCGCGCGCATCAACTTCCTGCGCGCGCGCTCCATGTCGCTGCCGGGGCGCGGCAAGCAGAGCCATGCGGAAATGAAGGCCATCCTCGAGGCGGTGGAGAAGGCCGATCCCGAAGCCGCGCGCGCCGCCGCGGTGCGCCATGTGGAGGAGGCCCACCGCGCCGCCCGCCTCGCCTTCGAGGCCGCGCCGGAGCC
>NZ_JBNFNU010000205.1:0-7413 GCF_057364445.1 Xanthobacter sp. BG11Y11_SDJG | reverse complement strand
GGCGCAGCCGACGCCTGCTCCCCCGGCCCAGCGACGGCGCAGCCGGCACCGCTCCCCGGCCAAGCGACGGCGCAGCCGGAGCGCCGAGCCGGGGTCCAGGGGAGACTCGAGCGCAGCGGGCAAAACCTCTGGCGCATCGCTAAACACCTACAAAGCCGCCTCCGGCGCAGCTTTTGCGCTTACGTTCTGGCTCTCCTTCCGCTGACGCTCCAGTCGGCCGGGACGCGAGGCGGCGGTTCTCTCCGGCCGTCGCCCTCCGGCTTGACCGGAGGGCCCATGGCATTGACGCTGCGGCACAAACCGGCCAATCCTGGCGCCATGCCTTCCGACGACAGCCGGCTGTCCCGCCTCATCGCCATCCCGCTCGCCGGACCCGCGCTCGCCCGCGCCTGGGACTGGCTGGCGGCGAGCCCGCTGGGCCGCGCCTCGCGCCGGTGGCGCGCCTCGAACCCGTGACCCTCGCCGTGGTCGCCGTCGCCGCCTTGGCGCTCTATGGCTTCGCCGTGCTGGCGGGCGAGGTGCTGGAGGGCGACACCGGCCGGCTCGACCGCGCCATCCTCCTGGCGCTGCGCAATCCCGGCGATCTCGCCGATCCGCTCGGGCCGACATGGTTCGAGGAGGTGATGCGCGACCTGACCGCGCTCGGGGGCACCACGGTTCTGGCGCTGGTGACGGTGGGCGTGATCGCCTATCTGCTGCTGGTGCGCCGGCGCGCCACGGCGCTGCTGGTGGCCACCTCGGTGCTCGGCGCCACGGTGCTTTCCGGCCTGCTCAAATGGGGTTTCGACCGGCCGCGGCCCGACCTCGTGCCGCACGGCGTCGCGGTCTACAGCCAGAGCTTTCCCTCCAGCCACGCCATGCTCTCGGCGGCGATCTACCTGACCCTCGGGGCGCTGCTCGCCCGCAGCCAGGAGCGGGTGCGGGTGAAGGCGTTCCTCATCGGCGTCGCCGTGCTCGTGACCGTGCTGGTGGGGGCGAGCCGGATCTATCTCGGCGTCCACTGGCCCACCGACGTGCTCGGCGGCTGGGCGGTGGGCGCGGCCTGGGCCTCGGCCTCCTGGCTGGTGATGCTCTGGCTCCAGCGCCGCGGCGAGGTGGAAGGCGAGGCGCCGGTCCCGCCGCCGCGATCCTGACGGTCCCGGGCCCAATCATCCGCACATCTGGGGCTAGTGGCAGACAAATCCAAAATTGACCGGACAAGTATCGATTTGTATCCGCTGTCGCGCTAGGGTGCAGGACCGAAGCCAGACAAGCGGGACCGAGGATGAGGACACGCCGGGATTTGACCGGGACAGCGCATGACGTCCCGCCGGAGCCGGTGCCGGCCGCGCCCCGCGCACGGGCCGCGCGCGGGGAGGAGGATCCCGCGCGCTACCGCCAGATCGCCCGGCAGCTGGAGACCGCCATCTCGGTGGGGCGCTATCCCGTGGGGACGCTGCTGCCCACCGAGGCGGCGCTGTGCGCCAGCTTCGGCGCCAGCCGCTACACCATCCGCGAGGCCCTGCGGACGCTGGTGGAGCTGGGCATGGTCGAGCGCCGCCAGGGGGCGGGCTCGCGGGTGGTCGCGGCGGCGCCCCGCACCTCCTATTCCCACACCATGCGGACCCTGGCGGAATTCTTCCAATATGCCCGGGACACCCACCTGGAGATAACGGAATCAGGGATTTACGCCATAGACGACGAGGAGGCGCTGGTGCTCAAGGCGCCCGTCGGCAGCCGCTGGATGCGCCTGCGGGGCGTGCGCTGGACGCCGGAGCGGACCGAGACCATCAGCTACACCACGGTCTATATCCACGTGCGCTTCGCGCCGCTCCTGGCCGACGTGAGCGACGCCGAAGGGCCGATCTATGCATTGGTGGAGGCGCGCTCGGGCGAGACCATCGCCGAGGCGATCCAGGAGATCACCGCCTGCGCGCTGCCCGCCGCCATCGCCAAGCCGCTGAACGTGCGGCCCGGCGCGCCCGCCATGCGCTTTGTCAGGCGATATTTGGATGCCAGCGGCGGCATCATGCTCACCTCGCTCAACTGGCATCCCGCCGACCGGTTCTCCTATGTCATGTCCATTCGCCGCGGGGATTGGCCGGGACAGGACGCGTGACCTCTGACGCGGCCTGTTGACAGCCGGGACTCATGGTCTATGTTGTCCGGACAATAAGAATAATAATCCGGGAGAACGACCATGACGCAGGATGCTTGCCCCAAGCTCGAAGCCCAGTCATCCGTGCTGCAGGGCGCAATTCGCGCCGCGGCTGCCGGTGGTTGGGCGCTGCCTGCCGGGAACGGTATTTGACCGGACATCTTCTCGTACGCCCCGGGTGATCGCTCATCCGGCGGTGGAAATGGGAGGTCGTCCGGCGGGGCCGCGCTTCGGCGGTCCGGGGCGCACCCTCCCCCAATAAAGTCCCCGCGGCGACAGGTCCGGGGCAAGAGGGAGGATCAAATGGCTAACGGATTGAACAGGCGCGCTCTTCTGGCCGGAGCGGCGGGCCTCGCGGCGAGCGCGGGCCTCGGCGGCACCGCCATCGCGCAGGGCGCCAAGGTGAAGATCGCCACTTTGCCGAGCATCATCCTGTTCCCCACCTGGGTCGCCCGGGACCTCGGCATCTTCAAGGATTTTCCGCGTCGACGTGGAGTTCGTGATCGCGCGCGGCGGCTCCGAGATCACCCAACTCTTGCTCACCGGCGCCGCCGACATCGCCAATGCCGGCGTCGAGCACATGCTCAAGCTGCGCGAGACCGGGCTCGACGTGAAGGTGATCGCGGTGCAGGAGCAGCGCTACATCACCGAATTGATCGTCAACATCAAGCACAAGGACAAGGTCAAGTCCGTCAAGGACTTGAAGGGCATGACCATCGGCGTGTCGGGCATGGGCTCGGGCAGCCACGTGTCCTCGCGCTACGTCCTGCGCTCGGCCGGTCTCGACCCGGACACCGACGTCTCCTTCGTCGCGGTCGGCAGCCCGGCGACCCAGGTGAAGGCCTTCACCGAAGGCCAGATCGACGTGCTGATGGCGTTCGATCCCGCCCAGTCGATCCTGAAGTACGAGAAGAAGATCGCCTATCCGGTCTGGAGCGGTCCCGCCGGCGATCCGCCCGCGATCTTCCAGGACTTCGCCATGGAGTGCCTCGCAGCCAAGGCGCCTGGATCGACAAGAATCTCGAGACGGCGAAGAACATCAACCGCGCCAACACCAAGGCCATCGACGTCATCCTTCAGGGCGATCCGCGGGTGCTGGACGTCTACCAGGCCATGTTCCCTGGTGTCGCCAAGGAGGTGCTGCGGCGCAGCCTCAACGAGCATCTCGCCTCGTTCTCGCCGGTGATGAGCGCCCAGAGCCTCGCCAACGTGGTCGAGTACGGCAAGTTCGCCGGCGTCACCACCAAGAACTTCGCCATGGCCGAGGTGGTGCCGCCCGGCTTCGAGGATCTGTGGCGCTCCTGGAAGGCGCCGCCGGTCAAGGCCTACTGAGCACCGGGCGTTTTGAACGCAAGAGGGTCCGATCACATGTCACGGCCGCTGATTTCCGCCTCCCGGATCACCATCCGCCACGGCAACGGCTTCGTCGCTTTGGAGGATTTCTCCCTCCACGTCGCGGAAGGCGAGTTCGTCGGCATCGTCGGACCCTCCGGGTGCGGGAAGACCACCTTCCTCGACGCCGTCGCCGGGCTCATCCCGGTGGCGTCGGGGGAACTGCTCTTCAACGGCCACGCCGTCACCGGCGTGGTGCCCGGCGAGGTGGGCTACCTGTTCCAGAAGGACAGCCTGCTGCCGTGGCGCACCGCCTACGGCAATGTCTGCGCCGCCCTCGAACTGAAGGGCGTGCCCAAGGCCGAGTGGCCGGCGCGGGCGAACGAGGTGCTCCATAAGGTGGGCCTCGGCCGCTTCACCGACCGCTATCCGAGCCAGCTCTCCGGCGGCATGCGCCGGCGCGTGCAGCTCGCCGTGCTGCTCGCCTTCGATCCGCCGGTGATCCTCATGGACGAGCCGTTCGGCGCCCTCGATGCGCAGACGCGCACCATCATCGAGGACGACTTCCTCCGCCTGTGGGGCGAGAACCGCAAGACCGTGCTGTTCGTCACCCACGACCTGGAGGAGGCGATCTGCATGTGCGACCGGGTGGTGATCCTCACCGCCCATCCGGGCACCGTGAAGGAGGTGCTGGACGTGCCGTTGCCGCGCCCGCGCACCGTGGACGAGGCGAAGTTCGCGGACGGCTTCCAGCCGACCCTGCGCACCCTCTCCACCTCGCTGCGCGCCGAAGTCGGCCGGACTCTCGCCCTATGACCACGCTCGCTTCCCAAAGCACCCGCCGCACCGCGCGCTACATCCAGCTCGCCGCCGTGGCGGCCTTCCTGGTCGCCTGGGAGACCGGCACCGGCAACGGCTGGATGAACGCCTTCATCGAGAGCCCGACCTTCTGGTTCTCGACCCCCTCGGCCATCGGCACGCTGTTCTGGAAGCTTTCGCTCAACGGCCAGCTTCTCAACCATGTCTGGCTCACGGTGAGCGCCACGCTCATCGGCCTCGCCATCGGCGCCGCCATCGGCACCGCGCTCGGCATCCTCATGAGCCTGTCGGACTGGCTGGAGAAGCTGTTCGATCCCATCTGGTCGGCGCTGAACGCGCTGCCGAAGATCGCGCTCGCCCCGGCCTTCGCGGCGGCGCTCGGCATCGGCATCGCCTCGAAGGCGGCGCTGGCCGTGACCATCGTCGTGTTCGTGTTCCTGTTCAACACGGTGGCCGGCCTCAAGGGCATCGACCCGGTGGTGCGCTCCAACCTGCGCCTCATGGGCGCCTCGCGCTGGCAGATGCTGAAGATGCTGATGCTGCCGCAGCTCGCCCGCTGGCACTACGGCGCGCTGCGCATCTCGCTCGGCCTCGCGCTCACCGCCGTGGTGGTGGGCGAGTTCGTGGCCGCGCGCGGCGGCGTCGGCTTCATCATCCAGTACGGCTTCGGCACCTTCAACGTGGCCTGGTGCTATGTGGGCATCATCGTTCTCGGGGTGCTGGCCCTCGCGCTCGATGGACTGCTGCGCTGGGGCCAACGCCGGCTCTCGCCGTGGGAGGCCTCGCGATGAGCGTCATGTCCGTGTCCTCGCAGCGGAAGGCTCCCATGACGAAGATGCGCTTCGGTCTCGGCCTCTCGGCCTCGCGCCTGCTGCTGATCGCCGCCGTCCTCGCGCTGTGGCAGCTCGCCGTGTCGGCGGGTTGGATGGAAGCGGCGTCCATGTCCTCGCCGGTCCTGGTGGGGCGGCGGCTCTACGAGATGTTCGCCAGCGGCATGATCTGGCCGCACCTCTTCGACACGCTCGGGGCGGCGGTGATCGCCCTGGTGCTCTCGGCCGTCGCCGGCCTCGCGCTCGGCATGGCGCTCTATCGCTGGCCGCTGCTGGAGGCGACGCTCAACCCGCTGCTCGTCGCCATCAACGGCATTCCGCGCGTCGCCTTCGGCCCGCTGATCGTGCTGTTCCTCGGCGTCGGCATCACCGCCAAGGTCGCGCTCGCCGTGTCCATCGCGCTGTTCGTGTTCACAACCAACGTGCTGGAGGGCATGCGGCAGATCGATCCCATGCTGCGGAGGCACTTCCTGCTCATGGGCGCCGGCCGCTGGCAGACCTTCGCGATGGTGACGGGGCCGAGCCTCGTGACCTGGATGTGGGCCGCGGTCGACCTCGCCATCGGCCTGTGCCTGATCGGCGTCATCATCTGCGAGTTCATCAGCTCGACGTCCGGCCTCGGCCACCTGATCTCGGCGGCCTCCATGGGCTTCGACACCACCGGCGTGGTGGCGCTGCTGGTCATCATCGTCGTCGCCACGGTGATCTTCCGCATCCTGCTCATCGCCTTGCGCTCCTGGCTCGCGCCCTGGAGCAAGTGACCTTTCACCGACATTTCGAGGAGACGAAGATGGTCGTGCTTGACCCGAGGAAAGATGCCGAAGCGGTGTTCGACGTGCTCGACCAGGGCGGCGTCGCCATCGTTCCCCTCGATGTGGCCTATGCCGTGTTCGGCGGCTGCGGCGAGGCGATCAAGAACATCTTCACCGCCAAGGGCCGCAGCTTCTCCAAGCCCAACGGCATGATGGCGGACTACGAGATCTTCTCCGAACTGCACATCGTCGGCGAGCGCGAGCGCACGCTGGTGCGCGCCGTGACCGAGGATTACGGCCTGCCGCTCTCCGTGGTGGCGCCGTTCCGCGCCGACCATCCGATCTTCGCCTCGGTGGACGAATTCACCATGGAGCGCTCCACCAAGATCGGCACGCTCGACCTGCTGCTGAATGCCGGCCCGCTCCACAAGGCGATCACCGAGCTGTCGCGCCAGCGCATGCGCCCGGTGCTCGGCTCGTCCGCCAACCGCTCGCTGACGGGCTCCAAGTATCGCCTCCAGGACGTGGACCGCGAGGTGCGCGACATCGCCGCCATCGAGGTGGATTACGGCCTGTCGCGCTATGCCAACCCGGAAGGCATCTCCTCCACCATCATCGATCTGAAGAGCTTCCAGGTGCATCGCTACGGCGTGTGCTTCGAGCAGATTGCCGACATCCTACGCCGCCATTTCCAGATCGAGCTGCCGGCCCGCCCGGCGCCGTCGCGGCCTGAGCGGGGCGCGGATCATGTCGGGCGCTCCCCTCTACGACATCGCGGGCGATGCCGCCCGCGCCTTCGAGGTGCTGCGCACGGGTGGCATCGCCGTGGTGCCCAACACCATCGGCTATTCCATCCTCGGCGGCTCCAAGGCGGCGCTCGACACCATCTTCCGCACCAAGAAGCGCGCGCCGCAGAAGCTCAACGCCATGGTGGCGAGCCTTGAGGCGCACCGCGCGCTGCATGTGACCAGCTCGCGCGGGGCGGAGATCGTCGCCGCCATCACCGGCGACTACGATCTGCCGCTCGGCTGCATCGCGCCGTTCCGGGCCGACCACCCCATGATGGCCGGCCTCGATATCGAGGTGATGGGCGCGAGCACCAAGGAAGGCACGCTCGTGATGCTGCTGAACGCCGGGCCGTTCCACGCGGCGCTGACCAAGCTGTCCTTCGAGGCGCAGTTCCCGCTGTTCGGCTCCTCGGCGAACCTCACGCTCGGCGGCACCAAGTTCAAGGTGGAGGACATCGAGGACGAGATCCTCGCCATCGCAGATTTGGTGATCGACCACGGGCTGCAGCGCTTCCATCCCTACGGCTCGTCCTCCACGCTGCTGAACGTGGAGACGCTGGAGGTGGTGCGCTTCGGCTCCTGCTACGAGGACATCGCTTATGTCCTGAAGCGCCATTTCGGCCTCGTTCTGCCGGCGCGGCCGGGCGCGCTGGAGCGGCGCGCGTCATAAGATGGGCACCGCTCCGCAGCAGCGCGGCCGGCCGTTGAACCGGCCGGCCCGCGCGCCCCTCAGGCCCGGTGTCAGGGCGACCGCC
>NZ_JBNFNU010000204.1:0-7467 GCF_057364445.1 Xanthobacter sp. BG11Y11_SDJG | reverse complement strand
CGCGGCCCGAGCGCATGACGGCGGCGCGCGAGCGCCTCTTGGCGCTGGTTGCCGACGGCTTCGTGCGCGGCAAGAGCGAGGCGGCCCGGGAGGCGGGCGTCTCGCCCTCGGTGGTGGACGGCCTGGTGGACGACGGCGCGCTGGAGGCGGTGGTGCTGCCGCCCGAGCCCGCCGCCTATCCGCCAGACCCGGACCACGCCGCCGTCTCCCTGTCCGAGGCGCAGGCCGAGGCGGCTGAGGTCCTGCGCGCGGCGGTGGATGCGCACGCCTTCGCGGTGCACCTGCTGGACGGCGTCACCGGCTCGGGCAAGACCGAGGTCTATTTCGAGGCGGTGGCCGAGGCGATCCGCCAGGGCCGGCAGGCGCTCATCCTGCTGCCGGAGATCGCCCTCACCCAGGCGTTCCTGGAGCGCTTTTCCGCCCGCTTCGGCGTGAAGCCGGCGGAATGGCACTCCGGCGTCGCCACGCGCCGGCGCGCCCGCATCCTCAACGAGGTGGCCTCCGGCGCGGTCAAGGTGGTGGCGGGCGCGCGCTCGGCGCTGTTCCTGCCGTTCCGCGACCTCGGCCTCGTGATCGTCGACGAGGAGCACGACCCCGCCTACAAGCAGGAGGACGGCGTCGCCTACAATGCCCGCGACATGGCGGTGGTGCGGGCGCGGCTCGCCTCCTGCCCGATCGTGCTCGCCTCGGCGACGCCGGCCATCGAGACCGAGGTGAACGCCCGGCGCGGGCGCTACAATCGCCTTGCCCTGCCGCTGCGCTTCGGCGGCGCCAAGGTGCCGGCGCTCACCCCCATCGACCTCAGGAAGGAGGGCCCGCCGCGCGGGCGCTGGATCGCCCCGCGTTTGGAGGCCGAGGTCAACGACACGCTGGAGGCGGGCGGCCAGGCGCTGCTGTTCCTCAACCGGCGCGGCTATGCGCCGCTGACGCTGTGCCGCGCGTGCGGGCACCGCATGCGCTGCCCCTCCTGCACCGCCTGGCTGGTGGAGCACCGTTTCCGCCGCCGCCTCACCTGCCACCATTGCGGCTACCAGGCGCCGGTGCCCGAGGCCTGCCCGGCCTGCGGCGAGAAGGACAGCCTCATCCCCGTCGGCCCCGGCGTCGAGCGGCTCCAGGAAGAGGTGCACGCGCTGTTTCCTGCCGCGCGCACAATGGTGCTCTCCTCCGATCTGCTGGGCGGCGTCGAGCGCATGCGCGCGGAGCTTGACGCGGTGGCGAAGGGCGAGGTGGACGTGGTGGTGGGCACCCAGCTCGTCGCCAAGGGCCACAATTTCCCCGGCCTCGCTCTGGTCGGCGTGGTCGATGCGGACGTGGGCCTCGGCCACGGCGATCCGCGCGCCGCCGAGCGCACCTTCCAGCTGGTGCACCAGGTGGCCGGGCGCGCCGGGCGCGGGGCGGCGGAGGGGCGCGGCTTCGTCCAGACCCACATGCCCGAGCATCCGGTGATGCGGGCGCTGGTGAAGGGCGACCGCGCCGCCTTCTACGAGAGCGAGATCGCCGCCCGGCAGGAGGCCATGCTGCCGCCCTTCGGACGCATGGCGAGCCTCATCGTCTCGGCGAGCGAAGCGCTCGCTGCGGAGGCCCATGCCCGCCGCCTCGCCGCCTCGGCGCCCATCACCCCCGAGGTGCGCATCCTGGCCCGGCGGAGGCGCCGCTTTTGCCGTGTTGCGCGGACCGTCACCGCTGGCGCCTGCTCGCCCGCTCCCCGCGCGGCTTCGACCTCTCCGCCTACCTGCGGGCCTGGCGCGAGGTGGCGCCGCGCCCGAAGGGCAACGTGCGGGTGGCGATCGACGTCGACCCGCAGAGCTTCCTGTGACGGGCTGGCCTCAGGCGGCGAGGGCGCCCGACACGGTGGCGGCAACCGTCTCCGCGAACGGCGTGGTCGGCCGGCCGATGAGCCGGGACAGCGCGTGCCCATCGTCGAACAGCGCGCCCTTCGCAGCCGCCGCATCGGAATCCGCCAGCAGCGCCGCCACCGGCTCCGGCAGCCCGGCATGCATCAGGCCGGCGCGGTAGTCCGCTTCGGCAAGGTTGACGTAGGCCACCGGCTTGCCCGCGCGGCGCGCCACCTCGGCGGCGAAGTCCGCCAGGGTATAGGAGGCGTCCCCCGCAAGCTCATAGGTCCGCCCTTCCACCGCGCCGTGCGGCGCGGTCAAGACCGCCACCGCGGCCGCAGCATAGTCCGCCCGCGCGGCCGAGGAGATGCGCCCCTCGCCCGCGCTGCCATAGAAGCTGCCGCTGGCCAATGCGGGGGCGATGGAGGCGGCGTAGTTTTCCGTGTACCAGCCGTTGCGCAGCAATACGAAGGGAACGCCTGACGCGCGCAGCGCCGCCTCGGTCTGGCGGTGCTCCTCGGCGAGCCCGAGCGCGGACGTGTCGGCGCGGAGCAGGCTGGTATAAGCGAGCAGCTTCACCCCGGCGCGTTTGGCCGCATGGATGACGTTGCGATGCTGATCGACGCGCGCGCCGAGATCGTTGGAGGAGATCAGCAGCACCCGCTCGCTGCCCGCAACGGCGGCATCCAGGGTTTCGGGCTTGGCATAGTCGCCGATGGCGACCTTTACCCCTCGAGCGGCGAAAGGCGCGCCGGCCGCATCCGTTCGCACCAGGGCCGTGATGTTTCCGGCCGGCAGATGCTTCAGAAGGCCGTCGATGACAAGGCGGCCGAGCTGGCCGCTCGCACCGGTCACAAGCAGGCGGGACTGGGACATGGCGATCTCCGAATTGGTCTCAAAACGATTGTTGGTATAAAATAGAGACTTCCATTCGGGCGCGGAAGGAGGCAGTATTTCGTTCCATGGTCACCTGGAGGGAACCGCCTCCCGTGGTCGCCCAGAGTGTCGGCAGATGTCAGCAGCCCTTGTCGAGAGCCTGTCCCAGTGGCGCGCCGCCAAGGTGGATGCCGCCTGCTGCCCGGTGCGCGACGTCCTGGACCAGATCGGCGACAAATGGACCACGCTGATCCTCATCGTCCTGGCGGGAAAGCCCTGCCGCTTCAGCGAGATCCAGCGCCTGGTGCCGGACATCTCCAAGCGCATGCTCACCCAGACCCTGCGCAACCTGGAGCGCGACGGCCTCGTCACCCGCCACGTCTTTCCCACCAAGCCGCCGAGCGTGGAATACCGCCTCTCGCCGCTGGGCGTGTCGATCCAGGACCCCTTGGCGGCGCTCGCCGCGTGGGCGGAACGCCACCACGACGAGATCAAGCGGTCCCGCGCGGCCTTCGATGCGGACGAGCGCCGGGGCTGAAATCGAAGAGCCATGCCCGCGCGGCGCAAGGGGGCTTTCCTTCGCCGCCGGGAGGGCTATGGTTCGGCCGTCATCGACAGACTGGCCGGACGGGGAAGCTCATGCGCGCGATGGTGAGGATTGCCGTGGTCGCCGTGCTCGCGCTCGGCCTGTCCGGCTGCGACAAGTGCGGCAACTGGTTCGGCCAGGCCACCCCGAAGAGCTGCAGCTCCGACACGCCGCGCTAGAGCACGCGCCAATCCGCCGACGCCGCCCGCGGATCGGTCAGCGCAGCCATCATCATCAGGCGAGAGGACCGGCCCCGTCTCACCGGTCGTTGGGATTGGGCACGCTGCCTTTTTCGGCCTTCAGCCGGGCGATCTCGGCGCGGATGGGGGCGAACGGGCCATACTTATGCTGGGCAGCGGAAAACCCGTCCGCATAGGGGCCGTAGGCCGTGTCCACCGGCTTCAGCAGCAGGTCCGGGAAGTCCCGGTCGATGCCGCGCGCGCCGGCCGCGGCTTCGACAGCACGAAGGCCGCCACGTCCCAGGCATCCGCCGGCTGAAGGATCGGCATCAGCCAGTCGACGCCGTTCGGCATGTTGTCGTGCATGAAGTTCGCCGCGGTGATGAGGCGGTTCATGCCGGCGCCGTCATTGAAGCTGTCCGGCCCCCACAGAGGCGGCACGCCATAGCCGAAGGAGGCGTCCGCCACGTTGCGGCGCACCCCCTGCCCCTCGGGGCCATGGCAGACGGCGCAGTTCTGGGCGAACACCTGCGCGCCCCGTGCCGGGTCGGCGGCGCGGTCGAGCTCGGGGATGGCTCCCGCGCCCGCGCCGACGATCTTCGCCCCCGCCGGCAGCGAACCGGACAGGACCTTGAGATAGGCCACCAGTGCCTTCATGGGCTTGGCGTCGGCAGGCATGGCCCGCCCATTCAGAGAGCGCGTCATGCAGCCGTTGAGCCGGTCCTCGAGGGTGGCCGGCGTGCCCGAGCGCGAGGAATAGGCCGGATAGTCGGCCGAGGCGGCGACCAGCGGCAGGCCGAACTTCTTGGTGCCGGCATTCAGGTGGCAATTGCCGCAGGCGAGGTTGTTGCCGGCGAAGCGCATCGCGGGGTCGGCGGCATCCGGCCCGATGTGCCGGCGGCGTCGCCAGCAGGATCGAGCGGCCGAGGCGGGCCAGACGGCCGGCCTCGTCGTCCGGCAGCAGGTCCATGTCCGGCAGGTCCCAGATGGCGATGCGCTCATTGGCCTTGGCGAGCGCTCGGGCATTCGCGGCGGCCTCGGGCGCCGGCTGCGCCGCGGCCGGCCCGCAGGCCAGAACGAGGAGGACCACCGTGCCCAAACCCGCGCGCCAGGCCATGCCTTCCCCCCAAAGTGCCGCCATTGTTGCCTTCGCGCGCCCATGCGGCTATAAGCGCGCCTTCCCGCGCGCAGGCATGCGCCCCCCTGGAGGCGTGCCGGCATGCGGGACGATCTGCGGCCGCGCGAGCGGCCGTGTTCCTTTCTAGAACCATTTCAACGTTAGGACGAGTGCCATGACTGCCATCAAGGAACTGAAGGCTGTGGCGCGCCGCGGGTCGGCAAGGGGGCCGCCCGTGCCGAGCGCCGCGCCGGGCGCGTGCCCGCCGTGATCTACGGCGAGAAGCAGGAGCCGATCGCGATTTCGCTGAACCACATCGAGATCAACAAGATCATCTATGCCGGCCACTTCCTCACCACCCTCTTTGAGGTCGAGGTGGATGGAAAGAAGCACCGGGTGATCCCGCGCGATTACCAGCTCGACCCGGTGAAGGACTATCCCCTGCACGTGGACTTCCTGCGCGTCTCCAAGGGCGCGACGGTCACCGTCGAGGTGCCGGTCCACTTCATCAAGCAGGAGGCGTCCCCGGCCCTCAAGGGCGGCGGCACCCTCAACGTGGTGGCCCACACGGTCGAGCTCGAATGCCCGGCGGAATCCATCCCGGACGCCATCGAGGTCGATCTTTCCGGCGCCGGCTTCGGTGACAGCTTCCACCTCTCCGGCATCACCCTGCCGAAGGGCGTGACCTGGGCCGGCCACGGCGACGACACGCTCGGCACCATCGTCGCCCCGTCGGGCCTCAAGGAGGCCGAGGCCGACGAGGCCGCCAAGGAAGAGCCCAAGGCCTGACCGGCCTGATGCCGTTCCGGCCGGGCCGAGGCCCGGCCGGCCATCCGGCGCCCTGAGGCGGACGCCGGGCGCAGCCCTTGTTTCACCCGACCGGAGGCCCGCCCCCCGTGTTCCTGCTCGCAGGGCTCGGCAATCCCGGGCCGAAATATGCCGGCAACCGGCACAATGTGGGCTTCATGGCGCTCGACGCCATCTGCCGCCGCCAACGTCTCGCGCCGCTGCGCCGCCGCTTCCAGTCGCTCGCGGCGGAAGGCGAGATCGCCGGCGAGAAGGTGATCGCTCTCTTCCCCGAGACCTACATGAACGAGAGCGGGCGCGCGGTCTCCGAGGCCATGCGCTTCTACAAGATTCCGCTCGACCGCGTGTTCGTGCTGCACGACGAACTGGACCTGCCGCCCGCCAAGGTGCGCCTGAAGAAGGGCGGCGGCAATGCCGGCCACAACGGCCTGCGCTCCATCACCGCCCAATGCGGCAACGACTATTGGCGGGTGCGGCTCGGCATCGGCCATCCCGGCGACAAGCAGATGGTGATGCCCTACGTGCTCGGCGACTTCGCCAAGTCCGAGAAGGGCTGGGTGGACGCGGTGTGCGACGCCTGCGCCGATTTCACCCATCTGCTCGCCGCCGGCCGGCCCGAGGAATTCCAGAACCGCGTGCACCTGTTCCTGGAGGCCCAGGGCTTTTCCGAGCAAAAGCGCGTCGGCGAGAAGGGCTGAGCGCGCGCCGGCTCCCGCCCCGCCAGCCCCTCAGACCACGCCGGCATCCTGGAAGACGTGCTTGATCTCCACGAAGTCGATCAGCGCGTCATAGCCGTGCAGGCGGCCGAGGCCCGAGCGCCGGTAGCCGCCGGTCTCGGCTTCGGCGAACAGCCGGTTGTGGTCGTTGATCCACACCGTGCCGTTGCGCAGCGCGCGGGCCACCCGCAGCGCCCGGGCGCCGTCGTTGGTCCACACGCTGGCGGAGAGGCCGTATTGGGTGTGGTTGGCGCGGCGCACCGCGTCCTTCTCGTCGGCGAACCGCTCGATCACCACCAGCGGACCGAAGATTTCCTCCTGGACGAAGAAGGCGGCCGTGTCCTCGTGCGCCACCAGCGTCGGCGACAGGAAGGTGCCCGCCTCCAGCGCGCCGCCGGGCCGCGCGCCGGCCAGCACCACCTCGTCCGCCGCCGCCATGGTCTCCTCGATGCGCCGGCCCACCCGCGCCAGTGCGTCGGCATCGATCAGCGGACCGATCTGGGAGCCGGGCGCGTCCCCCGGCCCCAACTGAAGCCCGGCGAGCGCGGCCTTGAGCGCCGCCTTCATCGCCTCGAACCGGCTCTCGTGCACCAGGACGCGGCGCGCCGCCGTGCATTGCTGGCCGGAGATGATGGTCGCCGCCGCCGCGAGCTTCGGCGCCACGGCGGCCACATCCGCATCCTCAAACACCAGGCAGCAGGACTTGCCGCCCAGTTCCAGCGACAGCTTCTTCATGGTGGGCGCCGCGTCCGCCATGATCCGCGTGCCGGTGGCGTTCGAGCCGGTGAAGGAGATCACGTCCACCTCCGGCGAGGTGACGAGCGCGCGCGCCACCTCGTGGCCGGTCTCGCAAACGAGGTTGAGCACGCCCGGCGGCAGGCCCTCCACCTCGTGCAGCGTGCGCAGGATTTCGGCGGTGAGGATGGCGGTCTGCGGCGCCGGCTTCACCACCACCGTGCAGCCCGCCGCCAGCGCCGGGGTGAGCGCGCGGATCAGCAGCACCGCCGGCGCATTCCACGGAATGATCAGCCCGGCGACGCCGGCCGGCTCCTTCATCAGGGTGGAGAAGACGCCGGGCTCCACCTCGAAGGCATGGCCGGGAATGTAGCGCGCGAGGCCCGCATAATAGCGGATCTCGGAGACCGAGCCGGCGATCTCGCCACGCGACTGGGCGAGCGGCTTGCCGTTCTCGGCGGTCAGAAGCCGGGCGAGCGCCTCGCCGGCGCGCTCCATGGCGTCGGCCCAGCGCAGCATCACCATCTGCCGCAGGCGCGGATTCTGCGCCCAGCCCGGCTGCTCGAAGGCCCGGCGCGCGGCGGCGATGGCGGCGTCCGCGTCCGCCGCCGCCGAG
>NZ_JBNFNU010000203.1:0-7491 GCF_057364445.1 Xanthobacter sp. BG11Y11_SDJG | reverse complement strand
GCGCGCGGCACCAGTGCCGCCGGAATGAGCGTCATGGGGCGGCGTGCCGATGAAGCCGGCGGCGAAGGCCGAGGCGGGGGCCTCGTAGAGGTCGGCGGGGGCGCCCTGCTGCTCGACGCGGCCGTCGCGCATGAGGATCACCTGGTCCGCCATGCCCATGGCCTCGGTCTGGTCGTGGGTGACGTAGATCACCGTCATGCCGAGCCGGCGCTGCAAGGCGCGGATGTCCTGGCGCACCGCGTGGCGCAGCTTGGCGTCCAGGTTGGAGAGCGGCTCGTCCATCAGGCAGAGCGGATGATCGGCGACGATGGCGCGCGCCAGCGCCACGCGCTGGCGCTGGCCGCCGGAGAGCTGGGCTGGCTTGCGCGCGCCGAGGCCGTCGAGCCCGGTGAGCGCCAATGCCTCGGCGAGCTTGCGGCTCCGCTCGGCCTTCGCCACCCGGCGCACCTTGAGGCCGAACACGATGTTCTCCTCCACCGACAAATGCGGAAACAGCGCGTAGGACTGGAACACCACCGAGAGGCCGCGCGCGGAGGGGGCGAGCGCGGTCACGTCGCGCCCGCCGATCGCCACCCGGCCGCGGTCGGGCGTCTCCAGCCCGGCGATCATGCGCAGCGTGGTGGACTTGCCGCAGCCGGACGGGCCGAGCAGCACCGTGAAGCCGCCGCGCGGGATGGCGATGGACAGGTCCGTAACGCCCCCGCCGCCGGGGAAGCGGCGCGTGACGCCCTCAAGGCGCACGAAGTCGGAGCCGGACGGGTTCATGCGCGCGCTCCGGTGGCGACGCGCAGGCGCCGGGCCTGGTCCTCGCCCGCGAACAGCGGCGAAAATTCGGGCGGCGGCGGCGCGTCCAGCACCACGAGGTCGATGTCGGCGAGCCGGCCGCCGCGCGCCGGCGCCGGCCGGCCGAACTTGCTCACGTCCGCCACCAGGATGGACCGGCGGCAGCTGCCGCGCATGGCGGCGCGCACCAGCACCTCGGCGCGGTCGAAATCCACCAGCGTGCCGTCCGGCTCGATGCCGCCGACACCGAACACGCCGACATCGACCCGGTAGTCGCCGAACATCTCCTCCACGTGCGGCCCGAGCATGTCGCGATCCGGCAGGCGCACCGCCCCGCCGGGCAGGATGATGCGGTTCGAGCGCGCCACCGAGAGCGCCATGGCGACGTTGAGGTTGTTGGTGACGACCGTGAGGTCAGCGTGGCCCTGCAGGGCGAGGGCGACGAATTCGGGCGTGGTGCCGATGCCGAACGAGACCGAGGCGCCGTTCGGGATCATGCCCGCCACCAGCGCGCCGATCGCCTGCTTGGCGAGCGGATGGATGATGCGGCGCGAGTCGTAGGGCAGGTTGACGCGCGGCGCTTCCACATATTCCGCGCCGCCGCGCGCCGGCGCAGCAGATTGGCGTCGCACAGGGTGTTGATGTCGCGCCGGATGGTCTGCGGCGTCACCGCGAAATGCTCGGCCAGCATCTCGACGCTCAGGAACCCGCCCTGGCGGGCGAGGTCGACGATGCCGTGCTGTCGCGGTGTGATGTTCATTCCCGTCCGCCGTCATGTTCATTTGAACATCGGCGGGACCGTAATCGGGCTCGTTGAACCTGGAACGTCAGTTCTATGACGCTCGAATGAACCTCCCGGGTGGTGGCTCGCCCTGGCCGGGCCGGTCTTCAGCGCATCCGGTCGCGCAGGATGTCCGCCACCACCGGGGCGACGCCCGCGCGGAAGCTCTTGACCGCGTCGCGCACGATCGGCGCGAGGTCGTCCGGCGTCGTCGTGCCGTACACGTAGCGGCGGATGGCGAGGTAGAAGATGCGCCCGTGCAGCCCCCAGAACAGCTCCGCCTCGCGCTCGCCGATCGGCACGTCCTCCGGCGGCGGCAGCTTCAGCTCGGCGCGCAGCTCCGCGCAGGCGGGCAGGATGATCTCATCGCGCACGATGGCGAGGTAGCGGCTGGTGATGTCGAACGACTTCAGCCCCGAAAAGGCGAAGATGCGCACCCAGTGATAGTCGAACACCCGTTCCACATATTCGAGGTAGAACTGGGTGAGGCGCTCTTCCAGCGGGCGCGCGCGGTCGGTGACGAGGAGCGCCCAGCTCGCCTGCCAGCGGCTGAGATAGACGTGCTCGTAGACCCGCTCGATCAGCGCTTCCTTGCTCGGGATGTAGCGGTAGATGGCGGAATGGGTGATGCCCATGCGCTTGGCCAGTTCGCGCGTCTGTCCCTCGAAGCCGCGCTCAGCGAAGAACCGCACCGCCTCCTCGATGATGGCCTGCTCGCGGTCGGCGGCGCGCATGTGGCGCCGGGGCGGGCGCGCGGCGCGGCTCGATCCGGCGTCTCGGCGAATGGCTTCACCGCGTCTTCCGTCCTTGAGCCGCACACGGCGCGGGCCGCGCCACGCCTTGCGATAGCGCAAGCGGGCGCCGGGACCAAGGGGACAGCGGTTCGCGCGGCGGCGGCGGCGCCCGGAAATCGAACGCGGCGCTCGCACCGGCTGGAGGCTCCGGCGCGGCCGGAGCCTCCTTTCGTCAGGGGCCGGCGGCGCTCAGGCCGGCATCTTGGAGAGGTCCACGCGCGGCGGCATGGCCTTGCCCAGCTCCTCGCGCGTCACCTTCTTCTGCACCTCGAGCTTGTTGTCGATGACGCGCGAGATGTAGCAGTCGATGATGCCGGAGTGGTCCTCCTTGCGCAGCAGCTTGGCGCCCTGCGGGTGGCCCAGCGAATTGGCCATCTCCAGGCCCTCCAGCGCCTCGATGACGAGCAGGTCGTCCTTCTTGGTCTTCCAGCCGCTCTTCTCGATCGCCTCCTTGAGCGCGAACACGTTCTCCCAGGACTGCCAGGCATGGCTCTTCGCCATCACCTTGGTGGAGGTCTTCTCGCGCGCGTCGACGTCGTCGATCTCCATGATCTCGTTGTGCTTCTTGTGGAATTCGTCGTCCTTGAACTTCAGCATGCGCGGGAAGTTCTCGACCAGATAGACCCCCTCGCCCGCGCCCTGCAGGTCCGCCGGGGCGATCGCCTCCATGGTGCCGCAGATGGAATACATGCGCATGGTCTTCTCGAGGCCCATGGACTTCGCCTGGGTGTAGAAGGCCACCGACTGGGCGCCGAAGAACACCGAGAACAGCACCTCCGTGTCCTGCTGGATCTTGGCGAGGTAGGGCACGAGGTCCTTGGCGTCGAGCGGCACGAAGATCGGCGGGTGGACCTTGCCGCCGAGCTTCTCGATGACCGCCTTGTGCTCCTGGTAGTGGCTGTGGCCCCAGGCATAATCGGGCGAGATGATGGTCCAGGTCTTGCCGAGGTTCGCGAATGCCACGGCGCGCGGCGGCGGCGAGGCCGTAGGTGTCGGTGCCGGTGCGGAACGAATAGCGCGTGCCCTTGGAGCCGGTGGCCTCGGTGGCCTCGCCGGCGGAGAAATAGATGGTCTTCAGCTCGGTGGCGACCGGGATGGAGGCGAGCATCACGCCGGAATGCACCGAGCCGACGACGAAGTTCGCCCCGCCACGCTCGATCAGCGCGCGCAGCTTGCGCGAGCCCACCGCCGGGTTGGATTCGGTGTCCTCGGTGAGCAGCTCCACCTTGCGCCCAGCGATGCCGCCGCCGTCATTGACCAGCTTCACCGCGGCCTTGGCCGCCTTGTCGTGCCAGTAGCCCCAGGAGGAGAAGCCGCCGGTCAGTTCGCAGTGGTTGCCGATATAGATCGGCCCGCCGGCCTGGGCGTAGAGATCCTTGGTCAAGCCGAGATAGGACGTGCCCGCGGCGACGCCGCCGGCCAGCGCATGGCCGAGGAAGCTGCGCCGTGACAGGCCGGACGCTTCGGGAGCGGGGGACGCGGAGAGTTCGGGGAATTTCGCCTTGCCGTCGGTCATCTGTTCCACTCCGGTTTGTTTGTGCGTGCTCTAGAGCGCCACGCCGAGATAGCGGTGGATCGTCGAGGGATCGGTGGTGAGGTCCTGGCTGGTGGCCTCGTGCACCACCTGCCCGCGCTCCATCAGGTAGATGCGCGAGGCGAGCGCGAGCGCCGTGCGCACATTCTGCTCCACCAGGAGCACGGCGACGCCGCGCTTGGCGATGGCGGCGATCTCGCGCCGGATCTCGGCGACGAGTTTCGGCATGATGCCCTCGGTGGGCTCGTCGAGCAGGATCAGGCTCGGCTTGCGCATCAGGCAGCGGCCGATGGCGAGGATCTGCTGCTCGCCGCCGGAGAGCGTACCGGCGGCCTGGAAGCGCCGCTCGGCGAGCCGCGGGAAGCGGGTGTAGATGTCCTCCACCAGTTCCGGATCGGGCGCCGACCTCAGGCCGAGGAAGAGGTTCTCCTCCACGCTCAGCACCGGGAAGATGCCGCGGCCCTGCGGCACGTAGCCGATGCCGAGGCCGGAGAGCTTGTAGGCCGGAAGGCGGCCGATGTCGTTCCCCTGGAACGCCACCGATCCGCCGCGCCGCTGGAGCAGGCCGAGGATGGCGCGCAGGGTCGAGGTCTTGCCGACGCCGTTGCGTCCGAGCAGCGCCACCGTCTCGCCGGCGCCGACGTTGAGGTTCACGCCGCGCAGCACCGGAACCCGGCCGATGGAGGCCTCGAGGCCCTTGACGTCGAGCACCGTGCTGCCGACCACGGGATGGGCGAGCGGGGCGTTCATGCTGCGTCCTCCGGCGCGCCGAGATAGGCGTCCTGCACCTCGCGGTTCGCCGCGATCTCCTTCGGGGTGCCGCGCGCGAGCACGCGGCCAGCCGCCATCACGGTGATGCGCTCGGCGATGGCGAACACCACCTCCATGTCATGCTCGATGAGGATGATCTGCGTCGACTTGGAGAGCGCGACGATGCGGGCGACCGTGGTCTCGGTCTCCGCCGGGCTCATGCCGCAGATGGGCTCGTCCAGCAGCAGCAGCTTCGGCTTGTTGGCGAGCGCCAGCGCGATCTCCAAAAGCGCCACGTCGCCATAAGAGAGCGTGCCGGCGACGCGCTTCGCGAGGCGGGCGAGGCCGGTCTCGGCAAGCAGTTCCTCCACCCGCCGGTTGACGCCGGCAAAGCCGAGCGCCGGGCGCAGCGGGCTCGCGATCTTCTCGTGCGCCATCACCGCCACGCGCAGATTGTCCGCCACCGTGAGGCCGGTGAACACGCTCTTGATCTGCAGCGTTCGCGAGAGGCCGCGCGAGACGATCTGGTGCGGCTTGAGGCCGGCGATGTCGTCGCCCTCGAAGACCACCTCGCCGCCATCCGCCGGCAGCATGCCGGTGATGAGGTTGAACAGGGTGGTCTTGCCGGCGCCGTTGGGGCCGATCACGGCGCTCAGCACGCCATAGGGGAAGTCGAGGTCCACCCCGTCGACGGCGGCGAGGCCGCCGAAGCGCTTGGTGAGGCCGCGGATGGAGAGCACGTTTTCCATCACTCGGCCTCCGCGCGGGCGGGGGTGGCGGGGATGCCGGGATTTTCCAGATGCTCGCGCTCCTGGCTTTCGCGGCGGCGGGCGAGCGCATTAAGCGAGCCGACCAGGCCCTTGGGCGCGAAGATCACCACCAGGATGGTGATGGCGCCCACCGCCATGAGGTAGTTCTCCCAGAGGCCGGAGACCACCTCGCGGAAGACGATGAGCAGCGCCGTGCCCACCAGCGGACCGAGCAGCGTGCCCGCACCGCCGACGATGGCCCACACCACCGCCTCGCCGGAGACGTGGTAGAACATGTAGGAGGCCGAGGCGTAGCGGCCGAACAGCGCCAGCAGCGCGCCGCCCACGCCGGCGATGAAGCCCGCCAGCACGAAGGCGATCCAGCGCGTGGCATAGACGTTGATGCCGATCAGCTGGGCGCGCTTCTCGTTCTCCCGCACGGCGGCGAAGCGCAGGCCGAGCGGGCTCGCCACCACCAGCGCCAGCAGCGCATAGCAGGCGAGGCAGACGAGGAAGATGAAGTAGTATTGCGTCGTGCGGTCGGTCAGCATCCAGCCTGCCGCCTCCAGGATCGGCGGCGCGCTGAACGACAGGCCGTCGTCGCCGCCGGTGAGCCATTTCTGCGACATGGCGACGAAGTAGAAGATCAGCGAGAACACCACCGTGATGATCGCGAAATAGTGCCAGGTGAGGCGCACCGCGAACGCCCCCGCCAGCGCCGCCATGCCGGTGGAGGCGACGACGCCGAGAGCCAGCGCCGGCCACAGGCCGAGGCCGAACATGGAGATGCCGATGGCGGTGCCGTACATGCCGAAGCCGAAATAGAGCGCCTGGCCGAACGACAGCAGACCCACATAGCCGAACAGCAGGTTCACGCTGGCGGCGAGCAGCGACCAGATGAGAATTTCCGCCACCACGTTCACCCAGAAGGTGAGGCCGAAGGCGGGCAGCACCAGCGGCAGGCTGGCGAGCGCGGCGATGAGCGCCACGATCAAGGCGATGCCGGCGGCCCTCATCGCGTGGCCCCCGCGAACAGGCCGTGAGGACGGGCGAGCAGCACGACGCTCATCACCACCAGCGAGGAGATGCGCGCCATGGTCGGGTCGGCGAAGGCGGAGACGACCCCCTCCATCACCGCCAGCAGCACCGCGGCGGCCACCGTGCCCTTGAGGTTGCCGAGGCGCCGATCACCACCGCCATGAAGCACACCGGCAGGATGTCGATGCCGGCGCGGAAGTCCACCGTGGTGATGGGCGCGGCGATGACGCCGCCGAGCAGCGCCAGCGCGGTGCCGAGGGCGAAGGTGAAGGCGCACACCAGCGTCACCGGAATGCCGAGCGCGGTCGCGGTCTCGCGGTCGTGCCGCACGGCGCGGATCCAGGTGCCGAGCGTGGTGCGCGACAGGAACAGGAAGAAGCCGGCGATGGCGAGCGCCGCGAACAGGGCCGCGAACAGGCGGTAGATGTCGTAGTCGATGCCGAACAGGTGGATGGTGCCCTCCACCGGGGCGGCCATGCGGCGCGGCTGCGGGCCGAGGGTGGCGCGCACCGCTTCCTGGAGGATCATCGACAGGCCGAAGGTGATGACGATGGTGAGCGAGGCCGAGCTGATGGCGGGGCGGATCACCAGGCGCTCGATCACCAGCCCCAGGCAGAAGCCCAGGAGCGGCACCAGCACCAGGGCGATCCAGAAGCCCGTGGAGCCGGCAATGACGAGGCCGAGCACGGTGCCGACCATGAAGAAGTCGCCATGGGCGACGTTGATGATGTCCAGCAGGCCGAAGATGATGGACAGGCCGAGCGCGATGAGCGCGACGATCAGTCCCCAGATCAGGCCGTTGATGGTCAGTGCGATGACGATGTCCATGGCTCTGGCAGGTTGTTGTGTTTCATCGAGTGTTGCCGCCCGGAAGCGCGGGGGGTACCGCGAAAATCTGCAAAAGGGTTTGCGGAAAAGGCACGCCCAAATTCTCGGCAGATGACACGCTTTTCGCCATTTCGCCCAGCGCTCGCCTGCGATGTCTTCACTCATGGCGCAGGCCCGGGCCGCGCCGGCCCGGGACGGGCGCGCGCACGCCCTCGACGCCTCGAGGCTGGGCCG
>NZ_JBNFNU010000202.1:0-7535 GCF_057364445.1 Xanthobacter sp. BG11Y11_SDJG | reverse complement strand
CCGTGGTCGAGGCGGCCCAGCGGGACGCCGACATCGTGGTGAGTGCCATCGTCGGCGTCGCCGGGCTGGCGCCCACGGTGGCGGCCTTCGGTGCCGGCCGGCGCGTCGCGCTCGCCAACAAGGAATGCCTCGTGGCGGCGGGCCACTTCTTCATGGCCGAGGCGGCGCGACAGGGGGTCGAGCTGCTGCCCATGGATTCGGAGCACAACGCCATCTTCCAGGCGCTCTCGGCCGCCCCGGCGCGGGCCGTGGAGAAGGTGACGCTCACCGCGTCGGGCGGCCCGTTCCGTCTCAAGTCGCGGGAAGAAGCGGCGCGCGCCACGCCCGCGGACGCGCTGAAGCACCCCAACTGGTCCATGGGCGCCAAGATCACCATCGATTCCGCGACCTTGATGAACAAGGGCCTGGAACTGATCGAGGCGCACCATCTGTTCGACCTTCCGCCGGAGCGGCTCGACGCGGTGGTGCACCCCGAATCCGTGGTGCATGGGCTCGTCGCCTTCGAGGACGGTTCGGTGGTGGCCGGGCTCGCCGTGCCGGACATGTGCGTGCCCATCGCCCACTGCCTCGCCTTTCCCGACCGGGTGGCGACCGATTGCCGCCGGCTCGATCTGGTGGCGCTCGGCCGCCTGACCTTCGAGGCGCCGGACGAGGTGCGGTTTCCCGCGCTGGCCCTCGCCCGCGCGGCCATGGCGCAGGGCGGGCGGGCCACCTGCGTGCTCAATGCCGCCAACGAGGTGGCGGTCGCCGCCTTCCTGAACGGAAGGATCGGCTTTTATGGAATCACCGACGCGGTGGCCGGAACGCTGGAGCGCATGAGCGGCGGCCCGCCGCCGGGCTCGGTGGCGGAGGCGCTGGCTGTGGATGCCGAGGCCCGCTCCATCACCGCCGCGCTCTTGCCCAAGTTTGCTGCGAAGGCCTCCTGAGAGGTTCTGCGGCCACGGTCGGGCGCCGCAGGGCAGAGGGCCGGCGCCAAGCGCCGGGCGAGCGAATTTCGGCCGAATGCCGCGCCTGCGGCGTCGCCTAGCGACGCGGCATCCGAGGCGCGGCGGTGGCGATGGCAAGTGGTCGTCGCGTGTCCCGGTCCCGGACGGATCGGGAGGCGCGCCGCCACGCAGGAATGCGAGGAAGCGGGTGATGGATGTGCTTTCCAGTCTCAGCGGCGCCGGCTCATCCCTCCTTGGTTACCTTGTTCCCTTCCTGTTCGTTCTGACCATCGTCGTTTTCTTTCACGAACTCGGCCATTTCCTCGTGGCGCGCTGGGCGGGCGTGCGGGTCCTGACCTTCTCGCTGGGCTTCGGGCCGGAAATCGCCGGCTTCACCGACCGCCACGGCACGCGCTGGCGGCTGGCGGCGGTACCCCTCGGCGGCTATGTGCGATTCTTCGGCGACGACGATGCCGCCTCCACCCCGGACCATGCCAAGCTCAGCCGGATGAGCGACGCGGAGCGCCGGGAGAGCTTCTTCTGGCAGCCGGTGCGCTGGCGCGCCGCCATCGTGGCCGCCGGGCCGATCGCCAACTTTCTCCTGGCCATCGTCATTTTCGCCTTCGTCTTCATGGTGTTCGGCAAGCAGGTGACGCTGCCCCGCGCCGACCAGATCGCCCCCGCGAGCGCCGCCGAGCGCGCCGGCTTCAAGCCGGGCGACCTGGTGCTGACCATCGACGGCGAGCCGGTGGAGAGCTTCTCCGACATGCAGCGCATCGTCGGCTCCCAGGCTGGCCGCACGCTCAGCTTCGTTGTGCAGCGCGGCAACACCGAGGTGACGCTCAATGCCACGCCCGAGCTGAAGGAGGTGAAGGACGCCTTCGGCAACGTGCACCGCACGGGCCTGCTCGGCATCTCCCGGCCCATCGCCGCCGGCGACGTGACGGTGCGCCACTTCGGTCCGGTCGAGGCGGTCGGGATGGGCGTGCAGGAGACGTGGTTCATCGTCGCGCGCACCTATGACTACCTCACCGGCCTGATCGCGGGCCGGGAATCGGCGGACCAGATCGGCGGCCCGATCCGCATCGCCCAGGTCTCGGGGCAGGTGGCGACCTTCGGCATGGGCGCGCTCCTGTCCCTTGCGGCCGTGCTCTCGGTCTCGATCGGAATTCTTAACCTTTTTCCGATACCGCTGTTGGATGGTGGCCATCTCCTGTTCTATGCGTTCGAGGCGGTACGCGGGCGCCCCCTGAGCGCCCGCACGCAGGACATCGGGTTCCGCATCGGCCTCGCGATCGTGCTGATGCTGATGATCTTCGCAACCTGGAATGATGTTCTGCGAATCCCGATGATGTAAGGGTTTTGGCAGACGGGGACGGGGCCGTGGCGTGGGCGCAACGGTCCCTCAGAAAAGCAGGGCCGGCTGGGTGGGTTCGGTTTGCACCGCAGGTAAAAGCCTGTACAAGCGGCTTCGCAGGGTGAGAATCTGTACGCACCGTCGTGCCGGTTCGAGAACAACGAAATCGTAAGGTTGCGCGCCACATGACTGCTTCGCTCCAGGTGATGAGAAAGCTGGCCGCCGTCCTCGGCATCGCAGCGTGCGTTGCGGTCGGGTCGGTCGCCGGGTCCCTGGCGGGGGCCGCGCCGGCAGCGGCGCAAAGCTCCAGCATCGTGGTTGAGGGCAACCGCCGGGTGGATGCGCAGACCATCCGCTCTTATTTCGGCAACGGCCCCTACACCGCCGCCAAGATCGACGAGGCCTGGAAGGCGCTCTACGCCACTGGCCTGTTCTCCGACGTCCAGATTTCGCAGGCCGGCGGCCGCATCGTGGTGCGCGTGTCCGAGAACGAGGTGATCAACAAGGTCGCCTTCGAGGGCAACACCAAGATCAAGGACGAGGTGCTCGCCGGCGAGGTGCAGTCCAAGCCCCGCGGCACCCTCTCCAAGGCCACCGTCCAGGCCGACACCCAGCGCATCATCGAAGTCTACCGCCGTTCCGGCCGGCAGGGCGTGCGCGTCAATCCGGTCACCATCGACCGCGGCAACGGCCGCGTGGACCTCGTGTTCGAAATCACCGAGGGCGAGAAGACCGGCATCAAGGACATCAAGTTCGTCGGCAACAAGGCCTTCTCCGACTACAAGCTGAAGGACGTCATCTCGACGACCGTCACCAACTGGTTGTCGTTCCTGAAGTCCACGGACGTCTATGATCCCGACCGGGTGAATTCGGACCAGGAGCTGCTGCGCCGCTTCTACCTGAAGAACGGCTATGCGGACTTCCGCATCCTCGCCGCCACGGCCGAGCAGACCAACGAAGGCTTCATCATCACCTTCACCCTCGATGAGGGCGCCCAGTACAAGTTCGGCAAGGTGGATGTGGTCTCCAATATCCGCGACGTGCCCGCGCAGACCTTGAGGGGCGCGCTGCGGGTCGCGGACGGCCAGATCTACAACGCCGAGCTGGTTGAGAAGTCGGTGGAGAACCTCACCATCGAGGCCTCCAAGAGCGGCTACGCGTTCGCCCAGGTGCGTCCGCGCGGCGACCGCGACTTCGAGAACAAGCGCATCAACATCGTCTTCGTGCTGGAAGAGGGGCCGCGGGTCTATATCGAGCGCATCGACATCCGCGGCAACACCCGCACCCGCGACTGGGTCATCCGGCGCGAGTTCGACCTCGGCGAGGGCGATGCCTACAACCGCGTCCTCGTGGATCGTGCCGAGCGCCGGCTGCGCAACCTCGGCTACTTCAAGAACGTGAAGGTCACGAACGAGCCCGGTTCGGCGCCCGACCGCATCATCCTGGTGGTGGATGTGGAAGACCAGCCGACCGGCGAGTTCGCCATCTCCGGCGGCTACTCGACCCAGGACGGAATCATCGGCGAGATTTCGCTGGGCGAGAAGAACTTCCTCGGCCGCGGCCAGTACGTGAAGCTGTCCGGTTCGTTCGGTCAGAATGCGCAGGGCGCCGAGTTCTCCTTCACGGAGCCGTATTTCCTCGGCTACCGGCTGGCGGCGGGCATCGATCTCTACTGGAAGGAGACGCAGGCCACCAGCTACACGGCCTACGCCTCCAACATCGTCGGCGGCGGCCTGCGCTTCGGCCTGCCCATCACCGACGAAGTGACCCTGGCGCTGCGCTACAATCTCTACCAGCGCGAACTGTCCATCTGCGACAGCTACTCGACCGGTGGGCTGCTTTATGCCCAGTGCGCCAACGACGTGTCTTGGGCGATCCGCGATGCGGTGGCGCAGGGGGCGACCATCACCTCCGCGGTCGGCTACACCCTGTCCTTCAACGGGCTGGACAACAACCTGAACCCGACCCAGGGCCTGTATGCCGAGTTCAAGCAGGACCTCGCCGGCCTCGGTGGCGACGTGAACTTCCTGCGCACCACCGCCGACATCCGCCACTACACGCCCCTGATCGCGGACTCGGTCCTCATCCTGCGCGCCCAGGGCGGCTACGTGTCGGCGTGGGGCAATGACGACCTCGCCATCATGGACAATTTCTTCATGGGGCCGAACCTGGTGCGCGGCTTTGCGCCCTCCGGCATCGGCCCGCGCGACGTGGCGCCCTGCGCGGCGTCCAACGCCGGAACGCTGGTCTACGCCAATTGCCTGGCCAACGAGACGAACGCCTTGGGTGGCACCACCTATTGGGGCGTGTCGGCTGAGATCCAGTTCCCGTTCTCCTTCCTGCCGAAGGACATCGGCATGAAGGGCGCGATCTTCGCGGACGCCGGCAACCTCTTCGACTATGGCGGCCCGACCTCGTTCCCGGCCGTTCCGAACTGGAATGGCAACAACATCTACGGCAGGGCGAATTTCGTCGACTGCCGGACGACCGGATATTCCACCAAGAACGCATCCGGCAACGTCTGCGTGGCCGACGAGGATGTGATCCGCTCCTCCATCGGCGCCAGCCTCATCTGGCAGTCGCCCTTCGGCCCGCTGCGCTTCGACTATGCGTGGGCGATCTCGAAGGCCTCCTACGATCAGCTCCAGGCGTTCCGCTTCTCGGGCGGCACCCGCTTCTGATCGACCATCCTCCCATTGCGGGCGCCGAGGAGCGTGAGCCCTTCGGCGCCCGAACCTGTTGATCCATGAGCCAGACGGCCTTCTTCCCCCACCCCGCGCCGATCACCCTCGCCGAGGTCGCCAAGATCAGCGGCGCCGAGCTTGCCGGCCCCGGGGCGACCATTGATGCCCTGGGCCGGCGCACCGTCTCATCGGTGGCGAGCCTTGATGCGGCCGGGCCGGACGATCTCGCATTCTGCGACACCTTCCTGTTCGCCGAGCGTCTCGCCACCACGCGCGCCGGCGCCGTCATCACCTCGGAGCGCTTCGCGCCCAAGGCGCCGGCGGAACTGCCGCTGCTGATCGCTCCGCGTCCGGCCCTCGCCTTCGCTCTGGTCACGCGCGCGCTCTACCCGTCCGCGCTGCGCCCGCAGCCCGTGTTCGGCCACGAGGGCGTGGCGCCCGGCGCCCTGGTGCATCCCAAGGCCCGCCTGGAAGACGGCGTCACCGTCGACCCGGGCGCCGTGATCGGCCCCGGCGCCGGAGGTGGGCGCGGGCTCGGTGATCTGCGCCGGCGCCGTCATCGGCCCGGCAGGTGCGCATCGGCCGCAACTGCGCCATCGGTGCGGGCGCGAGCCTGACCCACGCCTTTCTCGGTAACACGTCATCATCCATGCCGGGGCGCGCATCGGCGGCGACGGCTTCGGCTATCAGCCGAGCGCGCGGGGCCACCTGAAGATCCCGCAGATCGGCCGCGTGGTGATCCAGGACGACGTGGAGATCGGCGCCAACACCACCGTCGACCGCGGCGCGCTCAAGGACACGGTGATCGGCGAGGGCACCAAGATCGACAACCTGGTGCAGATCGCCCACAACGTGGTGATCGGCCGCCACTGCATCATCGTCTCGCAGACCGGCATTTCCGGCTCGGCGACGCTGGGCGATTTCGTGATGCTGGGCGGGCAGGTGGGCGTGGTCGGCCACATCACCGTCGGCACCGGCGCCCAGATCGCCGCCTCCAGCAACGTGGCCGGCCATGTTCCCCCCGGTGTGCGCTGGGGCGGCTCGCCGGCGAAGCCGGTGCGGGACTGGTTCCGCGAGGTGATGACGCTGAAGCGGCTCGCCCAGCGCCGGGGCACCGATTCCGGGGCGGGTTACGGGCAGGACACGGACGAGCCACTGGACGACGGGGGAAGGGGCGCATGAGCGAGACGCCGCAGCTGGAAACCGAAGCCAAATCCGCAGCCGAGCCGGCGCCTGCCAAGGTGCTCCAGAGCGTGGACATCCAGCGCATCCTGCTGTGTCTGCCGCATCGCTATCCCTTCTTGCTGGTGGACCGCGTGGAGCAGATCGACGCCGATCTCTCCTGCGTCGGCATCAAGAACGTCACCGCCAACGAGCCCCATTTCCAGGGCCATTTCCCGGGCAATCCGGTGATGCCCGGCGTGCTCATCATGGAGGGCATGGCGCAGACCGCCGGCGTCATCTGCGTGCTCGGCAAGGAGCGGGAGAAGCCGTCTCTGGTCTATTTCATGACCATCGACGAGGCGAAGTTCCGCCGTCCGGTGGTGCCGGGCGACGTGCTCGAATATCACATGACGCGCATCACCCGCCGCCGCAACATGTGGTGGTATCGCGGCGAGGCCAAGGTGCGCGGCGAACTGGTCGCCGAGGCCCGTCTCGGCGCCATGATCATGGAGACCTGACGCGTGCCGAACATCCACCCCACCGCGCTGGTGGATCAGGGCGCGCACCTCGCGGACGACGCGGAGGTCGGTCCCTTCTGCACCGTCGGTCCGGATGTGGAACTCGGCCCCGGCGTGCGCCTCGTCTCCCACGTGAACGTCACCGGCGCGACCGCGATCGGCGCGCGCACCGTGGTCTATCCGTTCGCCTCGCTCGGAACGCCGCCCCAGTCGGTGCACTATAAGGGCGAGAAGACGCGCCTAGTCATCGGCGAGGACTGCGTCATCCGCGAGCATGTCACCGCCAATATCGGCACCGCCGGGGGGCGCGGCCAGACCGTGATCGGCCCGCGCTGCATGCTCATGGTGGGCGCCCATGTGGGCCATGATTGCCTCGTCGGCGAGAGCGTGGTGTTCGCCAACAATGCGACGCTGGCGGGCCATGTGAGCGTCGGCGACTTCACCTTCCTCGGCGGCCTGTGCGCGGTGCACCAGTTCACCCGCATCGGTGCCCAGTGCATGATTTCCGGCCTCACCGGCGTGCGCGAGGACGTGATCCCGTTCGGCAACGTGCTCGGCCAGGCCGGCAAGCTGGTGGGCCTCAACGTCATCGGCATGCGCCGGCGTGGCTTCACCAAGACGCAGCTGCACGAGGCCCGCGCGGTCTATCGCGACCTGTTCTTCGGCGGCGGCACCTTCGACGTGCGCCTGGAGCGGGTGCGCGCCATGACCGCCCAGTCGGACTTTGCGGCGCAGGTGGTGGCCTTCATCGACCAGGACCGCTCGCGCGCCCTGTGCCAGCCCTCGCGGGGCGTCGTCCAGGAGGACTGAAGGTGAGCGAGCCGCTGCCCCCGGGAGCGGCAGGCCGCCGGCCGCCGGGGCCGGGGCAGGGGGCTTTCCGCGCGCG
>NZ_JBNFNU010000201.1:0-7540 GCF_057364445.1 Xanthobacter sp. BG11Y11_SDJG | reverse complement strand
GGAGGGGCGGGCGCCGGTCGCGGGAGCGTCGGCACCGGGCCGGCGGCGGTCGGGCACGTCGGCCTCCGCCCCCTCTGCCGGGCCGGAGCAGCTCGAACTGCAGGCCGAACTTCACCGACGGATCGAAGAAGCCTTTCAGCGCCGAGAACGGGATCACCAGCTTCTCCGGCACGCCGCCGAAGGACAGGCCGACCTCGAAACCGGCCTCGGTGACCACGAGGTCCCAGAACTGGTGCTGGAGCACGATGGTCATCTCCTCCGGATACTTCTCCCGCATGCGCTGGGAGAGCCGCACGCCGGGCGCGCGGGTATCGAAGGAGATGTAGAAATGGTGGTCGCCCGGCAGGCCGTCGCGCGCCGCATCGGAGAGCACGCGCCGCACCACGGAGCGCAGCGCCTCCTGGGCGAGAAGATCGTAACGGATGTGATCGACCGTCATGGCCCGCTGAACCGAATGATGCCGGCCGGT
Organism: Xanthobacter sp. BG11Y11_SDJG; assembly: GCF_057364445.1. Lineage (NCBI taxonomy): Bacteria > Pseudomonadati > Pseudomonadota > Alphaproteobacteria > Hyphomicrobiales > Xanthobacteraceae > Xanthobacter > Xanthobacter sp. BG11Y11_SDJG. The sequence goes on along the minus strand of NZ_JBNFNU010000201.1, from coordinate 7,071 downwards.
CCTGGCCCTCGCGTCACGGCGCACGGCCCGCGGGCGCGACGCTCGGACCCGGTCGGCCGTCGATGCCTTCCCTCCGCCCGGCCGAACGGAAGGGAAGTGGAGGCTTCTGTTGCCAGGTGCCTCCGAACCCCGCCTATCCGGTGCTACCCGGGAGGACTTTGATTTGGTCTTTCAAACCGCTCACGCGGCCTGAGCAACCGGAGCATAGTTGTCATTCGCAACTATAGGTCGGCCCGATGACGGCGGAACCATGCCGAGCGAAAGAATGCCCTTTACACCCTCGTCGATCCTATTTCGCCCCCGCCGGAGCCCACCCCGCATTGCTGCGCTATGGGCTTTGGTGGAGGCGCCGGGTACCGCCCCCGGGTCCGAAAGGCTTATTCCGACAACCGTTTATCGCCATAGCCGGCTTGCGCCGGCCCTTGGAATATAGGCTGCCCCTCCCGCCGATGAAAGGGGAACGCGGCAAAAGTCCCCAATCCCTCGGCCTCAGCCCTCCGAGAGGGGGTGGAGATCGCGCACCATGTCCTTGAGGCGCTCGTCGAGCACGTGGGTATAGATCTGCGTCGTCGCCACGTCCGCATGGCCGAGCAGCGTCTGCACGACCCTGAGATCCGCCCCATGGGCGAGCAGATGGCTCGCGAAGGCGTGGCGCAGCACGTGGGGCGAGAGCTTGGCGGGCGGGATGCCCGCCGCCACGGCGAGGTCCTTCAGGTCGCGCCCCGTCTGCTGGCGCGTCACATGGCCGCTTTCCGAGCCGGAGGGAAACAGCCAGCGCGCGGCGTCGAGCCCGGCCGCGCGCCGCGCCTCCAGATAGGCCGCCATGGCGCCTTGGCGGGGCCGCTCAGCGGCACGAGCCGTTCCTTGCCGCCCTTGCCGGTGACGATGATCGCATCCGCCTTGGCGCGCGCCGACGCGACGGGCAGCGCCACCAGCTCGGAGACGCGCAGGCCGCTGGCATAGAGCAGCTCCACCATGGCCGCGACCCGCAGGCGGCGCAGCGTCTCGGCCGGCGGCTTCGCGCCGGGCTCGGGCGCCGGCTCGGCTGCGCGGCGGTGGGCGGTCTCGATCAGCCGCGTCACCTCGTCCAGCGTCAGCACCTTCGGCAAAGCGCGCCCGCGCTTCGGCCCTTCCAGAACGGCGGCGGGATCGTCGCCGCGATGGCCCTCGGCGAACAGGAAGCGGTAGAACTGGCGCACCGCCGACAGCCGCCGCGCCACCGTGGCGGCGGCGAAGCCCCGGTCGGAGAGGTCGGCGAGGAAGGCGCGGATGTCCGCCGTTCCGGCATCGGCGAGGCCGGAACGGCGCGCCTTGAGGAAGGCGGCGAAATCCTCCAGGTCGCGGCGGTAGGCCTCGAGCGTGTTGGCGCTCGCGCCGCGCTCCACCGCCTGCATGTCCAGGAACAGTGCGAGCGGGCCGGAGGCGCTCATCGCTCCATGCGCTCCGGCTGCACGGTGAGCGTGATCTCGCGCTCCTGCGGCTCCACCCAGTTGGCGAGCGCCCACAGGGCGGCGTAGCCCGCGCCGAACAGCAGGGCCAGGACCACGATGATGCGGATCAAGGTGGGCATCCGCCGTCTCCCTCGGGCGCCGAATCACGGACCGCCGGCGCGCACCGGCAAGGGGTGCCACGTGCCGGCCCGGCGTTCAACCTCATTGCCGGCTCGGCGAACCGGTGATAGGGCCAACCCAAGCGGCACGCAAAGAGAACCGTGGCCGGAGGCGTCTGTGACCCACGACGAAGAGCACGCGCGCGGCCCGCTGCCGCCGGAAGACCTCGCCCGCAGGCTCGCGGGCCGCTCCATCGTGCTGGTGGGCATGCCCGGCGCCGGCAAGTCCTCGGTGGGCCGGCGTCTCTCCAAGCGCCTCGGCCTGCCGTTCGTGGACGCGGACGAGGAGATCGAGAAGGCGGCGGGAATGAGCATTCCCGACATCTTCGCCCAGCGCGGCGAGGCCGAGTTCCGCGAGGGCGAGAAGCGCGTGGTGGCGCGCCTCCTCCAGTCCGGCCCGCTGGTGCTCGCCACCGGCGGCGGCGCCTTCATGAATGCCGAGACGCGGGCCGCGGTCGCCGCGCGCGGCGTCTCGGTGTGGCTGCGCGCCGACCTTGCGACGCTGCTGAAGCGCGTGAAGAAGCGCACCGACCGCCCGCTGCTCGCCCAGGGCGACCCCGCCGAGCGGCTCCAGGCGCTGCTGGCCCAGCGCGGCGACACCTATGCCCTCGCCGACCTCGTGGTGGACAGCCGCGACGTGATGCACGACACGGTGGTGGAAGAGGTGGTGGAGGCCGTGGCCCGGCACCTCGACCGCCTCGCCCCCGCCGCAGACCCGGATTGCTGAAGGCCGACCCCCATGCCCGCGACCGTCTCCTCCCCCGCCGCAACCGCCGCCGAGGCCCCGCGCCGCACGGTGCATGTGGACGTGGCGGGCCGGCCCTACGACATCCATATCGGCCCCCGGCTTGCTCCAGGGAGGCGGGCGCGCGCATCGCGGCGCTGCGGCCGGGCGCGGCGGGTCGACATCGTCACCGACGCCAATGTCGCCGCGGTGCATCTCGCCGCCGTCGAGGCGTCGCTCGCCGCCGCCGGCATCGAGGCCGTCGCCGTGGTGGTGGAGCCAGGCGAGAAGACCAAGAGCTACAAGGGCCTGGAGCAGGTGGTCGAGGCGCTGATCGGCGCCCGCATCGAGCGGCGCGATTTGGTGCTGGCGCTCGGCGGCGGCGTGGTGGGCGACCTCACGGGCTTCGCCGCCGCGGTGCTGCGGCGCGGCGTCGACGTGGTTCAGGCGCCGACCACGCTGCTCTCCCAGGTGGATTCCTCGGTCGGCGGCAAGACCGGCATCAATTCGCCCCAGGGCAAGAACCTCGTCGGCGCGTTCCACCAGCCGGTGCTGGTGCTGGCCGACACCGCCGCCCTCGACACGCTGCCCGTGCGCGAGGTGAAGGCCGGCTATGCGGAAGTGGTGAAATACGGCCTGCTGGGCGACGCCGCCTTCTTCGAGACGCTGGAGAAAGACTGGCGCGGCGTGATCGAGGGCGGGCCGGAGCGCATCTTCGCGGTGGCCAAGAGCTGCGAGGCCAAGGCGGCCATCGTCGCCCGCGACGAGAAGGAGACCGGTGACCGGGCGCTGCTCAATCTCGGGCACACCTTCGGCCATGCGCTGGAGGCCGGGGCGGGCTTCTCCGACCGGCTGCTGCACGGCGAGGCGGTGGCGATCGGCATGGCGCTCGCCTTCGCCTTCTCGCGCCGCCTCGGCCTGTGCCCGGGCCAGGACGTGACGCGGGTGGAGCGTCACCTTCAGGCGGTGGGCCTGCCCACCCGCATCGCCGACGTGCCGGGCGACCTGCCGGACACGGACGGCCTGATGCGCCTCATCGCCCAGGACAAGAAGGTGAGCCGCGGCGCGCTCACCTTCATCCTGGTGCGCGGCATCGGCGAAGCCTTCGTGGCCAAGGACGTGGACGGCGCCGAGGTGCGGGCGTTCCTGGACGAGGTGCGGTGACGTCGCGAAAGCACCATCAGGGTCCGTGAGCGGACCTGTGGTTCACGCAGCTTGCGATGAAAAAGGGGCCGCCCGGGCACACCGGACGACCCCGATCTCGGAGCGCTGGCCTAGCCGCGCTCAGTCCACCTGCGGTTCAGCTCACTTGCCGCGCTTGAAGGTGTTCCAGGTCTTGGTGATGACCCGCTGCACCGCCGGCTCGTTGGTGGTGACGATGAACAGGCGGTCCATGGTCTCCTTGTCGGGATAAATCGCCGGGTTGTCCAGGATCGCCTTGTCGATGAACTTCTGCGATTCCAGGTTGCCGTTGGCATAGGAGATGTAGTTCGAGTTCTTCGCCGCCACTTCGGGGCGCATCATGTAGTCGATGAAGACGAGCGCGTTGTCGACATTCTTCGCGTCCTTCGGGATGGCGAAATTGTCGAACCACATGAGCGCGCCTTCCTTCGGGATCACGTACTCGATGGCGACCAGCTTCTTCTTGGTCTTCTTCGCGGCCTCCTCGGCGCGGGTCTTGGCCTGGAACACGTCGCCCGACCAGCCCACCGCGAGACAGATGTCGCCGCGCGCCAAAGCGTTGATGTAGCCCGACGAATCGAACTTCTTGATGAACGGGCGGACCTTCATCAGCAGCTCGCCGGCCTTGGCGATGTCGTCCGGGTTCTTGGAATCCGGATCAAGGCCGAGATACTTCATGGCGGAGGGGATCACCTCCTCCGGGCCGTCCAGCATGTAGACGCCGCAATCCTTCAGCTTGGAGAGGTTCTCCGGCTTGAAGACGATGTCCCAGGTGTTCATGGGAATGTCGCCGAGCCGCTCCTTCACCTTGTCGACATTGTAGCCGATGCCGGTGGTGCCCCACATGTAGTTGACGGCGTGGGCGTTGCCGGGATCGTAGATCGCAAGGCGCTTGGTGATCTCGGGCCAGGCATATTTCAGGTTCGGGATCTTCGCCTTGTCGAGCGGCAGGAAGATGCCGGCCTTGATCTGGCGCTGCAGGAACGAGCCCGAGGGGACCACCACGTCGTAGCCGGTCTTGCCGGCGAGCAGCTTGGTCTCCAGCACCTCGTTGCTGTCGAACACGTCGTAGCGGACCTTGATGCCGGTCTCCTTGGTGAAGTCCTCCAGCACGCTCTCGTCGATATAGTCCGACCAGTTGAAGACGTTAAGCGTCTTCTGCTGGGCCAAGGCAGGCCCGGCGAAGGCGAGCGGGGCACCGATCAGTGCCGCGGCGATCAGACGACGCATCCAGCTTCTCCTCTTGAAAGGTGCGGCCGACTTTCTGCGGAACGGCCCTGTGCCGGCAAGCCTATGGCCGCGCGGAAGGAGGCTCAACAGAAAACAGGCCTCACAGATAGGTGTCGTACTCCAGCGGAAGGATGACGCGAGAGAAGGCGGCGAGTTCCTCGGCCTTCATCACCCCGTAGACGCGGCGATATTCCTCGCCGAATGCCTTGGCGATGAAGGGCGAGGCACAAAAGCGCGCCACCGCCTCGGCCATGGAGGGCGAGAGCGAGGGCGCGTCGTTCTCGTAGCCGTTGCCCACCAAGGGCGCGGGCGGCTCGATGCCGGCCTCCAGCCCCTCCAGCATGCCGGCGAGGATGGCCGCGAGCACGAGGTGGGGATGGGCCTCCGCACCGGCGATGCGGTGCTCCAGGCGCCGCGCCTTGGGCGGGCCGTTGGGCACCCGCACCGCCACCGAGCGGTTGTCGTAGCCCCAGGTGATGGAGGTGGGCGCATAGCTGCCCGGCACCAGCCGGCGATAGCCGTTGAAGCTCGGCACGAAGACCAGCGTCGCGTCGGCCATGGTGGACAGCAGGCCGGCCGCGGCGTGGCGCAGCGCCCGGTCCCCCTCCCCGCCGGCCGGGCGAAGAGGTTGCCCCCCTCCTGGTCCATCAGGCTCACATGGACGTGCATGCCATTGCCGGCGAAGTCCACCAGCGGCTTCGCCATGAAGGTGGCGCGCAACCCGTGGCGCCGCGCCACGCCATCGATCAGGCGGCGCAGCAGGATGGCGTCGTCCGCCGCGGCCAGCGCATCCACCCGGTGGTAGAGATTGACCTCGAACTGGCCCGGCGCCGCCTCCGAGATCACCGTGTCGGCGGGCAGGCCCTGGAGGCCGCAGGCGGAGCGCATGTCGTGCAGCACGCCGGCGAAGGCGTCGAGGTCCGACATGGAATACATGTTCTGCCGCGCCTGGCCGGTGATGGGGAACACCGGCTCGGGCATGGCGCCGGGCGGGGCATCCCCCTTCAGCAGGTAGAATTCCAGCTCGAAGGCGACGCAGGGGGAGAGCCCGCGCGCGGCGAAGCGGTCGACGATGGCGGCGAGCTGCTGGCGCGGGTCGAGCAGCCAGGGCTTGCCGCGCGCCGTGCCGTCCGGCTCGTGCATGGTCAGCAGCACCTGGGCGGTCGGGCGCGGCGACCAGGGGACCGGGCGCAGCGTGCCCGGAACCGGCCAGCACAGGCCGTCCTTATCGCCGGTCTCCAGATGGATCTCGGTCGCCTCCACCTCGCAGCCCCACACGTCGAGGCCGAAGATGGAGAGCGGAATGGCAACGCCGTCGCTCCAGATCTTGCCCATGGCCGGGCCGGGGATCCACTTGCCGCGCAGCACCCCTGAGGTATCGGGCAGCAGGACTTCCACCACCTCCGGCGCGCCGAAGGCACTCACATAGGCCGCGACTTCGTCCTCCGCCGCGGGCGCGGCGTCACTGGCGAGGCGGCCGGAAACGGAAACCGGCATGATGCTCCATTCTCGGTGCGCCGCCGCAGGGCCTTCCGGCCGGAGGCTGTCGCGCACGCCTCATCCAAGCGCGGCTGCTGGAAACCTTCAAGCGCAACGCATCAAGGATGACGGGAATTTTTCGGCCTGCGCGCGCACGGGGCGCCGGCCGCGGATCAGCCCTGGTCCACCCCGAAGCCGGCCTGGCGCCAGCCGATGATACCGCCGCGCATGTGCTCCTCATAGGGCAGCCCCACGCTCTGGGCGATGGCGGCGGCGCGCTGCGAGCGCTGGCCGGAGCGGCAGGAGAAGACCAGGCGCCGGCCCTCCGGGTCGGGCAGCGCGCCGGGATCGAACGCGCTCAGCGGCATGACAGCGGCGCCGGGGATGCGCTCGGCCTGGATCTCGTTGGGCTCGCGCACGTCCACCAGGAGGATGGAGCCGTCTTCCAGGCCGGCGCGGACCTCCTCGGGCGACAGATGGGTGATGCGCCCGCCGAAGGGATTGGGTTCACTCATGCAGAGGTGTCCTGATGGTTCGCGTCAGGATGCACGCTCCGCTGCGCCGCGGCAAGCCGGGTCACAGGGCGACGAGCCCCGCCAGCGCCGCCCCCGCCACCACAGCAAAGGCGGGCACGCGCCAGACCACCAGAGCGAGGAAGGCCATGAGCGCCACCACCGCGGTGGCCGGCGAGGTCACGCCCTCCGGCAGCACCGGGGCTCCACAGCGCCGCCCGGCGCGAGAGCGACCATTATGTGGTGAACGGCCAGAAGATCTGGACCAGCCGGGCCGAGCATTCCGATCTGATGCTGCTCCTCGCCCGCACCACGCCGCGCGACCAGGTGGCGAA
>NZ_JBNFNU010000200.1:0-7547 GCF_057364445.1 Xanthobacter sp. BG11Y11_SDJG | reverse complement strand
CGCGCGCCATCACATCTTCTCCGCCAGCGCCGCGTCGGCGCCGTGCAGCGCCGCCTCGGGCACGCGGGCGGCGGCGGCCTGGAGCATGGGCAGGATCTCGTCCACGCTCTCGGCCACCAGCATGTTCACCGCATAGGGCGCGCGGATGAAGCCGGTGGCGCGCATGTGGTCCACCAGCGTCAGGAACGGATCCCAGAAGCCGGCGATGTTGGCGATCAGGATGGGCTTGCTGTGCTGGCCGAGCTGGGCCCAGGTGAGCTGCTCCACCAGTTCCTCGAGCGTGCCGACTCCGCCCGGCAGGGCAACGAAGGCATCCGCCTGCTCGAACATCAGCCGCTTGCGCTCGTGCATGTCGTTCACCACCAGCATCTCGGCCTCGTGCGCGAACGCCCGCTCGCGCCGCACCAGAAAGCCGGGGATGATGCCCGTGACCTTTGCCGCCGGCGAGCGCGACGGCGCTCGCGACCTCGCCCATGAGGCCGATGCCGCCGCCGCCATAGACGAGCCGCACGCCGTGTTCCGCCAGGATGCGGCCGAAGCGGCGAGCCTCCTCGGCGAAGAGGGGATCGGAGCCGGGGGCGGAGCCGCAATAGACGCAGACGCTATGAATGTGAGCCATGGCCTTGAATCTGGTGATGAAGCTTCGGCGCCGCCACCATCGACGCCCGCCGCGACGAAATCGTGACGCGCGGGAAAATCGCGCGGCCGCCTTCAAAAAGATCAATTCATCGGCTATCCGGCGATGAACGATGGATGATCTCACTCGCCGCCCCGCCCCGCCATCCCCCGTCAGCGTCGCCCAGGCGCCAATTGAAGCCGGTGCGCGAGGCGCTGGAGTTCGTCGGCCGCGTGGAGGCGCCCGAGCGGGTGGAGATCCGCGCCCGCGTGAAGGGCATGCTGGAGGCGGTGCTCTTCAAGGAGGGCGAGACGGTGAAGGAGGGCGCCCCCCTCTACCGCATCGAGAAGCCGCTGTTCCAGGCCGACGTGGAGAACGCCCAGGGCGAGGTCGAGCGGGCGAAGGCCGCCCTCGATCTCGCCAAGATCCAGCGCGAGCGCGCCGAGGAACTGCTGGTGAAGAATGCCGGCACCGTGGTCGCCCGCGACCAGGCGATCGCCGCCGAGGCCTCCGCCAAGGGCCAGCTGCTCACCGCCGAGGCGCACCTCAAGACGGCGCAGATCAATCTCGGCTACACCGACATCGTCTCGCCCATCGCCGGCAAGATCGGCCGCACCGCCTTCACCAAGGGCCACATCGTCGGCCCCGAATCCGGCGTGCTCGCCACGGTGGTGAGCGAGAATCCCATGTACGTCACCTTCCCCGTCAGCCAGCGCGACTACCTGGAGGCGCAGAAGGAGGAGGGCAAGGTGGACCTCACCAATGTGGAGGTCCGCGTCAAGTTCTCCGACGGCACGGTCTATCCCGAGGTCGGGCGCATCAACTTCGTCGACGTGAGCGTCAGCCGCACCACCGATACCGTCATCATGCGCGCCGACGTGCCGAACCCCAAGGGCGCGCTGATCGACGGGCAATTGGTGCGGGTGGAGCTGTCCTCTGCCAAGCCCGACGAGAAGATCGTCATTCCCCAGGCGGCGCTGATCGCCGACCAGGGCGGCGTCTACGTGTTCGTGGTGCAGGACGGCAAGGCGGTCACCCGGCGCATCAAGCCCGGCGTCTCGGTGGGCGCGAACATCGTCGTCGAGGAGGCCTCAAGGTGGGTGACCAGGTGGTGGTGGACGGCTTCGAGCAGTTGCGGCCCGGCGCCGCGGTGCGCGCCACCCCCGCCGCCGGCCTCGCGAGCGGGGGCTGACCCATGCTCTCGTCGGTCTTCGTCGATCGTCCGCGCCTCGCCATCGTCATCGCCATCGTCACCGTGATCGCCGGCGCGCTGTCGCTGATGGCGATCCCGATCTCCCAGTATCCGGACATCATCCCGCCGCAGGTCTCGGTGACCACCGTCTTCCCCGGCGCCTCCGCCGAGGTGGTGGATTCCACCGTCGCCCAGCCCATCGAGGCGCAGGTGGTGGGGGTGGACAAGCTCATCTACATGAAGAGCGTCTCCGGCGACGACGGGTCCTACACCCTCACCGGCTCGTTCGAGCTGGGCACCGACCCGGACATCAACACCGTCAACATGAACAACCGCGTCCAGGTGGCGCTCTCGCGCCTGCCGGAGGACGTGAAGCGCCAGGGCGTGGTGGTGAAGAAGAAGTCGTCGGCGCTGCTCGGCGTGCTCGCCATCTATTCGCCCAAGGCGACCAAGGACCCGCTCTATCTCTCCAACTACGTCACCATCAATATCCTGGACGAACTGAAGAGCATTCCCGGCGTCGGCGATGCCGGGCTTTGGGGTCCCCAGGACTATGCCATGCGCGCCTGGGTGAAGACCGACCGCCTCACCGGCCTCAACCTCACCACCGGCGACATCGTCGACGCCATCCGCGCCCAGAACGTGCAGGCCGCCGTCGGCCGCATCGGCGCGCGGCCGATCTCCGACGACCAGCAATTGCAGCTCAACCTGCGCACCAAGGGCCGGCTCTCCACGGTGAAGGAGTTCGAGGACATCGTGCTGCGCACCAATGCGGACGGCTCGGTGCTCCGGCTCGGCGACGTGGCGCGCCTGGAACTGGGCGCCTCCAACCTCGATCGCGAGACGCTGTTCAACGGCGGGCCGGCGGCGGTGCTGGCGCTCTACCAGTCGCCCGGCGCCAACGCCATCACCACCATCACCGCCATCCGCGCGCGCATGGCGGAACTGGCCAAGGCCTTCCCCGAGGACATGGAATGGAAGGTCACCTACGACCCCACCATGTTCGTCACCGAGACCATCCACGAGGTGCAGAAGACGCTGATCGAGGCGTTCATCCTGGTGGTGCTGGTGGTTTATCTGTTCCTCGGCTCGTTCCGCGCCACCCTGATCCCGACGCTCGCCGTGCCGGTGAGCCTGATCGGCACCTTCATCGTGCTGAACGCCATCGGCTATTCGGCCAACACCGTGTCGCTGCTCGCGATCGTGCTCGCCATCGGCATCGTCGTGGACGACGCCATCGTGGTGGTGGAGAACGTCGAGCGGGTGATGGAGGAGCATCCCGAGCTCACCCCGGCCGAAGCCACCAAGAAGGCCATGGGCGAGATCACCGCGCCGATCATCGCCATCACCTTGGTGCTGCTCTCGGTGTTCGTGCCGGTGGCGTTCATCCCCGGCATATCGGGCGAGCTGTTCCGCCAGTTCGCCATCACGGTGGCGGTCGCCATGTTCCTCTCGGCGATCAACGCGCTGACGCTCTCGCCCGCTTTGTGCGCGATCCTGCTGAAGCCCGCCCACGGGCCGCGCAAGGGGCCGATCGGCTATGTCATGCGCTTCATCGACCGGGTGCGCGACGGCTACGGCTCGATCGTCGGGCGGCTCGTGCGCTGGTCGCTGTTCGGGCTGATCGCGGTGGTGGTCGCCTCGGGCGGCATCCTGGCGCTTTCCAAGGCGACGCCCACGGGCTTCCTGCCGGAGGACGACCAGGGCGCCTTCTTCGTCGTGGTGCAACTGCCCGGCGGCGCCTCGGTGGGCCGCACCGAGGAGGTGATCCGCAAGGCCGAGGCGGTGCTCAAGGAGGAGCACACGGTCGAGGACTACACCTCGGTGATCGGCCTCAACTTCATCGACAATTATTCCCAGCCCAATGCCGGCTTCATCGTCGTCACGCTGAAGCCGTTCGAGGACCGCGAGGGCGCCGAGAACGGCGCCGCCGCCATCATCGACCGGCTGGGGGCGAAGCTGCGCCTCATCCCCGGCGGCACGGTGGTGCCGCTGGCGCCGCCGCCCATCGTCGGCCTCGGCACCGGCGGCGGCTTCGCCTACGTGCTCCAGGACCTGCGCGCCGGCGATCCCAAGGTGCTGGCCCAGGTGCTGCGCGGCCTCATCATCGCCGCCAACCAGGACCCGCAGCTCTCGCGCGTCTTCTCCACCTATTCCGCCTCCAACCCTTCGCTGTTCCTCGACATCGACCGGGAGAAGGCGCAGGTGCTGGGCGTGCCGCTGAGCGATGTGTTCCAGGCGCTCCAGGCCTCGCTGGGCGGGCTCTATGTCAACGACATGAACCTGTTCGGCCGCACCTGGCAGGTGCAGGTGCAGTCCGAGGGCGAGGACCGAAAGAGCGTCGACGACGTCTACCGCATCCACGTGCGCAACAATAAGGGCGAGATGATCCCGCTGCGCTCGTTCGTGGAGGTGAAGGTGGAGGTCGGCCCGCCCGCCCTCATCCGCTACAACAACAAGCGCGCGGTGACGGTGCAGGGCGCCCCGGCGGAGGGCGTCTCCTCCGGCCAGGCGCTCAACGCCATGGAGCAGGTGGCGGCCAAGACCCTGCCCCAGGGCTTCTCCGGCGCCTGGACCGACACCTCGTTCCAGGAGAAGCGGGCCGAGGGCCAGACCGGCATCATCCTCGCCTTCGCCGTGCTGTTCGCCTTCCTGTTCCTGGTGGCGCTCTATGAGAGCTGGTCGATCCCGGTGCCGGTGCTGCTGTCGGTGACGGTCGGCATGCTCGGCGCGTTCGCGGCGATCCTGATGGCCGGGCTCACCCTCGACCTCTACGGGCAGATCGGCATGATCGTGCTGATCGGCCTCGCGGCGAAGAACGGCATCCTGATCGTCGAGTTCGCCAAGGAGCGGCGCGAGAAAGGCGAGCCGCTCCTCGAGGCGGCCACCGAGGGCGCGCGGCTGAGGTTCCGGCCGGTGATGATGACCTCGCTTGCCTTCATCCTCGGCCTGCTGCCGCTGGTGGTGGCGACCGGGGCGGCGCAGATGGCGCGGCAGAACGTGGGCACGCCCGTGTTCGGCGGCATGATCGCCGCCTCGGTGCTGGGCATCTTCGTCATCCCGCCGCTCTACGTGATGTTCCAGGCCATCCGCGAGCGGCTGCGGCCCGGTGCCCGCCCCAAGGTACCGCCGCCGGCAGAGGCCCCGGCGCCGGGCGTCCATTCTTGATCTGGCACAAGGAACCCGGCCGCGCGCTGGGGTGAGTGGAGACAATCGGAACGCGACGGGATCATCCCGAAGCCCTGCCCCGTGGGGGCGGCCGACGCCAAGGGAGCCGACCGATGACGGACACCGCGAAGACCCAGGCCGAGCATCTCGCCGACGAGACCTTCATGTCCGCCGACGACCTGCGCGCCTATATGGACGAACTGGAGCGCGCGAAGCTCAACAAGGAGCTTGCCGCCATGGACCAGGCGGACAAGGCGCGCCAGGACCTCATCAAGACCCTGTCGGAACCGATCAATCTCACCCCCGAGCGGCTGCACGAGATCTCGCAGACCCTGGTGACCAAGATGCGCCTTGCCGCCCAGCGCGGCGAGACCGAGATCATGGTCATGCGCTTTCCCAACGTGCTGTGCACGGACAAGGGCCGTGCCATCAACAATGCCGAGGACGGCTGGCCCGACACGCTGACCGGCCGCCCGCGCCAGGCGTTCGAGCTGTGGCGCGACCACCTGCGCCCGGCGCACTACAAGCTTAAGGCGATGATCGTCGACTGGCCGAACGGCATGCCGGGCGACATCGGCTTCTTCCTCAGCTGGGCCTGAGCGCGCCGAAGCAACGACACCGGCACAAGGGGAGGACCGCCATGGCCAGCGCCGAGCGGCTCAAGAACAAGGACTACGAGCACGAACTGAAATCGCTCCACGCCGAACTGGTGAAGCTCCAGCTCTGGGCCAAGGAGACCGGCGCCAAGGTCTGCGTCCTGTTCGAGGGCCGCGACGGCGCCGGCAAGGGCGGCGTCATCAAGGCGATCATGGAGCGGGTGAGCCCGCGCATCTTCCGCGTCGTGGCGCTGCCCCCGCCCACCGAGCGCGAGAAGTCGCAGATGTTCATCCAGCGCTACATCCCGCATCTGCCGGCGGCGGGCGAGATCATGATTTTCGACCGCTCCTGGTACAACCGAGCGGGCGTCGAGCGCGTCATGGGCTTCTGCACCGAGACGCAGGCGCAGAAGTTCCTCATGGCGACGCCCCTGGTGGAGCGCGCCATCGTCGAATCCGGCGTCATCCTTCTCAAATACTGGCTGGAAGTGTCCAAGGAGGAGCAGACCCGGCGCATGGAAGGGCGCATCGACGACCCGCGCAAGGTCTGGAAGCTCTCGCCCATGGACGTGGAATCCTACAGCCGCTGGGACGACTATTCCCGCGCGCGGGCGGAGATGATCGCCGCCACCGACACCGAATGGGCGCCCTGGTATGTCGCATTCTCCGACGACAAGCGGCGCACCCGCCTCAACATCATCTCGCACCTGCTCTCGCAGATCCCCTATGCCGCGGTGAAGCGCGAGAAGGTGAAGCTGCCCAAGCGCGGCAAGTACCACGGCTTCGAGGACCATTTCGCGCCGCGCCACGTGGTGCCCGAGCGCTTCTGAGACCGGCGCGGCAACCCGGCGCGCCGCGCCGGGCGCGGAGCGTCCGGCGCGCAGGGAAATGGGGCAGGCTTGTTCGTCGCGCCCCCCTCGGGCATCGTGCGCGCCGTCGATCCCTTTTCCGCCGGAAGCCCATGTCCCCCTCGCCCCGACCCGTCCAGCCCGGTGACCGCGTCTTCCTGGTGGACGGCTCATCCTTCGTCTTCCGCGCCTATTTCCAGTCCATCAACCAGGACCGGAAGTACAATTTCCGCTCCGACCGGCTGCCCACCGGGGCGGTGCGGCTGTTCTGCACCAAGCTGTTCCAGTTCGTGCGCGACGGGGCGGTGGGCATTCGCCCGACCCACCTCGCCATCATCTTCGACAAGTCGGAGGACAGCTTCCGCAAGGAACTCTACCCCGCCTACAAGGCCAACCGCTCCGATCCGCCGGAGGAGCTGATCCCGCAATTCCCGCTCATGCGCGAGGCGGTGCGCGCGTTCGGCCTCATTCCGGTGGAGCAGGCGCGCTACGAGGCGGACGACCTTATCGCCACCTATGCGGTGCAGGCGGTGGAGGCCGGGGCGGAAGTGCTCATCGTCTCTGCCGACAAGGACCTGATGCAGCTCATCGGCCCCAACGTCGCCATGTACGATCCCGCCTCCGGCGAGAGCGGCGGGCGCGGGGCGCGGCCGGAGCGGCGCATCGGCGTCGGCGAGGTGCTGGAATATTTCGGCGTGCCGCCCGAGAAGGTCACCGACGTGCAGGCGCTGGCCGGTGACAGCACCGACAACGTGCCCGGCGTGCCCGGCATCGGCATCAAGACCGCCGCCCAGCTGATCGCCGAATATGGCGACCTCGAAACGCTGCTCGCCCGCGCCGGCGAGATCAAGCAGCCCAAGCGGCGCGAATCGCTGCTCGGCAATGCCGAGGCGGCGCGCATCTCCAAGCAGCTCGTGACGCTGGTGCGCGACGTGTCGCTGGAGGTGCCGCTCGACGATCTGGTGCTGGAGCAGCCGGACGCCGCGCGCCTCATCGCCTTCCTGAAGGCCATGGAATTCACCACCATCACCCGCCGCGTGGCGGAGGCCTACGGCGTCGAGGCGGGCGCGGTGGAGGCCGACCCGCGGCTTGCGCCCTCGGGCGGCCTGTTCGCGCCCGCCGCGGTG
>NZ_JBNFNU010000199.1:0-7565 GCF_057364445.1 Xanthobacter sp. BG11Y11_SDJG | reverse complement strand
CGCCGACCACCGCGCCCACGGGGACCACCCCACCACCGCGCCGACCGCGGCTCCGCCGACGGGCGCCGGTGGCGGTGGAGGCCTGGGCGAAGGCGAGGCCGGGCGCCATCACGGCGAGCGCGGCCGCGCCGACAAGCATCTTGCGCATCATGTGTCGTCTCCTCGTCCGATAATGATATGACGAAGAACGAAGATGCGCCGAAGTCGTTCCAGCGTGGCCGTATCGCCTTATTGCCGACACACGCCGGAAACGGCACCGCTTACCTGAGCTTTCGCTTCTATAACTCCGGGCCACGGGATTGCATGCTTTGCGGCCGCTCAAGCGCGACAGTTCGCTACCCGATTCATCTGGAGCGCAGCGGAAAATCCGCGGTCGGACCGTCAGGCCGGGGCGGGCGCCGGGACGCGGGGCACCGGCACCATCAGTCCGCGGCTGAGCAGCTCGGCATGGGTCAGGTCGAGCACCCGCCAGGCGGTGGCGACCAGTTCGTCCGCCTCCTCGTAGCTCAGCGTGAAGGGCGGGGCGAGGATCATGCCGTCGCGCACCGCCCGCATCACCAGGCCCTCGCGGAACGAGAAGTCGCGGCAGATGAGGCCCACCGTGCCCTCCTCCGCCGCGAAGGCGGCGCGGGTGGCCTTGTCGGGGGTCAGTTCCATGGCGCCGATGAGGCCCACCATGCGCGCCTCGCCCACCAGCGGATGCTCGGCCAGCCTGAGCCAGCGCTCCTGGAGATAGGGGCCGATATCGGACTTCACGCGGGCGACGAGGTTCTCCTCGTGCATGATCTTGAGGTTGGCCAGCGCCGCTGCGCAGCCGCCGGGATGGCCGGAATAGGTGTAGCCGTGGTTGAAGTCGCCGCCATGGGCGATGAAGCCCTCGGCGAAATGGTCGCCGACGATCACGCCGCCGAGCGGGAAATAGCCCGAGGTCACGCCCTTGGCGAAGGTGATGAGGTCCGGCTTCACCCCCATATATTGGCAGCCGAACCACTCGCCCGTGCGCCCGAAGCCGCAGATCACCTCGTCGCAGATCAGCAGCACGTCGCGCTCGCGGCAGATGCGCTCCACCTCCGGCCAGTAGTTGGCGGGCGGGATGACCACGCCGCCCGCCCCCTGGATCGGCTCGCCGATGAAGGCGGCGACGTTCTCAGGCCCCGCCTCGTCGATGGCGCGGGCCACTTCGCGCGCGGCGTAGAGGCCGAAGTCCTCGCGCGACATCTGCCCGCCCTCGGCCCACCAATAGGGCTGCTGGACGTGGACGATGCCGGGAATGGGCAGGCCGCCCTGGGCGTGCATGGGCTTCATGCCGCCGAGCGAGGCGCCGCCCATGGTGGAGCCGTGATAGCCGTTGCGGCGCGAGATGAAGATGTGCTTCTCGGGCTTGCCGAGCGAGGCCCAGTAGTGGCGCACCATGCGCAGCACCGTGTCCACCGCCTCCGATCCGCCGGAGGTGAAGAACACGTGGTTCATGTGCGCCGGCGCCACCTGCGCGATGGCGGCGGCCAGCTCGGCGGCGGCCGGATGGGTGGTCTTGAAGAAGGTGTTGTAATAGTCGAGTTCGCGCAGCTGCCGGGCGATGGCGTCGACGATGTCGTGGCGCCCGTGGCCCACCTGCGAGCACCACAGGCCCGACATGCCGTCGAGGATGCGGTTGCCCTCGCTGTCATAGACATAGACCCCCTCCGCGCGCGTTATGACGCGCACGCCCTCGGCATTGAGCGCCTTGGTGTCGGAGAACGGGTGGAGGTGGTGCGCGGCGTCGAGGGCGCGCCAGTGGGCCGTGGAGTTGGACACAGGGGCCGAAGCCGACGTCACGATGGAATGCTCCCGCACATCTGAACGACAGCGCCGCCGGCTGCCGGCGCTGAAGAGGCGGCGGCCGCACCTGAAGGCATGCCGCTGCGAAAGGCCGCGCAGCGCGTTCCACGTTCTGGAACTGCACCCCGGGAGCCGGCCTCGGCCAAGCTCGCGCGCCGCCCTGCGGCCGTCAAGACCTGTTGCCGAGAGGCATCAGCGGCGCGCGGAATGACCTTCCGAAAGCCGAATGCGGCTTCTCATGATACCGCCGCGTCCAAACTTCGTTAATCTGGTGGCAAGGGACCATTGGGACAGGGACGGGCACATGATTCGCGGAGCAATCCTGACCTCGGCTTGCGCATTCGCCTGCCTTCTGGCGCCGGCGCTGCACGCCGCCGACCTGGCGCCTGCTGCGCCGGCGCCGGTCGCGCCGGGAAGCTGGACCGGCTTCTATCTCGCGCCTATGCCGGCGCCGGCCTGGTGGACACCTGGTGGGGCAAGGGAGACGGCGTGCTCACGCCGCGCTCCGACCAGAAGCTGCCGGTGCTCGGCTCCGCCACGGCGGCCGTGGTGGGCGGGCAGGTCGGCTACAACCACCAGGTCGGCCAGATGGTGCTGGGCGTCGAGGCGGACCTCGGCACGGGATCCCTCTACGGCATGACGCGCTGCGGCTTCGACTGGACCTCGCTCTGCACGTCGGACACCGATTGGGTCGGCACGCTCGCGGCCCGCGCCGGCGTCGCCTTCGGCAGCGTTCTGCTCTACGGCAAGGCGGGGCTCGCATTGGCACACACCGCCTTCTCCGCGTCAGGCAAATTCTATCCGGGCGAGCTGTCCGCGTCGCAGACGGCCAGCGGCTGGACCGCCGGCGGAGGCGTCGAGCTGGCGCTCACGCCCTCGGTGTCGGTGAAGGCGGAGTATGCCTATCTGGACCTCGGCAGCACCACGCCGACGCTCGCGGATGCGACCGGGCGCAGCAATCTCGACATCACCCAATCGGCGCAGTTGGTGAAGCTCGGCCTGAACGTGCGCCCCGGCGGCGCACGCTGCCGGGCACGCGCGTGCAGCCTGCCGCCGCGGGCCAGGCGGCAACCCACAACTGGTCCGGCCTCTATATCGGCGCCCATGCCGGCGGCGCCTGGGGCCGGGACGAATGGACCGACGCCACCGGCTTCCTCGCGGCCACGGTGAAGAGCGGCGCCCTTCCCGGCGGCGGCGACAGCATGGGCATGTTCGGCGGCGTCCAGGGCGGGTTCAACCTCCAGGCGGGAGCGTGGGTTGCCGGCATCGATGCCAGCGCCAGCGCCGCGACCATCGGCGCCTATGCCAAGTGCCTGAGCGACAACGTGACCTTCTCCAGCTTCGCCTGCCGCACCACGGCGAAGAGCCTCGGCACCGTCGCCGGCCGGCTCGGCTACGGCTTCGGCGACGCGCTGGTCTACGGCAAGGCGGGCGCGGCGTGGGTGTCCGGCCCCGTGGACCTGCACGACGCCTATAAGGGCCCCCTCTACGGCACGGATGCCACCCGCTGGGGCTGGCTTTTGGGGGCCGGCGTCGAATATGCGCTGACGGACCGCATCTCCGCCTTCATCGAATACGACCACATGGACTTCGGCACGAGCGACATCGCCATCGCCGACGGGCGCCGCACCGCCACCGTGAGCCTCGACCAGAGCCTCGATCTGGTGCGCATGGGCGTGAACTACCGCTTCGGACCGGCCTCGCCCACGTCCGGCCCCGCCCTCCCCGCCACCCCGGCCGCTGGAGCCTTGAGGCCGGCGCGCGGTATTTCCTGAGCACCGGCCATTCCTCGATCGATCTGTTCAGCCCCGCGGACCGCCACCAGCTCAATTCCCGCCTGACCTATGGCGACACCACCGGGCAGGCACCGGAAGCCTTCTTCCGCCTCGACCACGAGAGCGGCGTGTTCCTCAAGGGCTATGGTGGCATCGGCACGCTGTCGGGCGGAATGTTCATCGACGAGGACTTTCCGCCTGCCGAGACGCCCTATTCGAGCACACGCAGCCTGATGAAGGCCGGCAGCCTCGCTTATGGCGGCATCGATCTCGGCTACGACTTCATCCGCGGCCCCGCGGGCACGCTCGGCGCCTATGTGGGCTATCGCGGCTCCTACGAGAAGGTCCTGGCCTATGGGTGCTGGCAGGTCGCCGGCAACCCGAACGTCTGCGCCGATACGAAGACCAGCAAGCGTCCGGTCCAGCTCGTGCTCGGCGAGACTGCCTCCTGGCAGGCCTTGGCGCTGGGCATCAACGGGCGCCTCGCCCTCGCCCCGCGCATCGCCCTGGAGCTGGACGCCGCCTATCTGCCCTATGCCACCCGCACCGGCTACGACAATCACTGGTGGCGCGGCGACATCAACCCGCAACCGGAGAACGGCAGCGGCTGGGGGACGATGGCACAGGCCGTGCTCACCTATGCGGTCAGCGAGCGGTTCGACCTCGGCATCGGCGCGCGGTACGAGTTCCTGACCTCCCCCGCCACGTTCACCCAGTTCCCGTCCGACATTCCGCGCTCGCGCGAGACCGCCTATAGCGAGCGCTACGGGGCGTTCGTCCAGGCCTCCTACCGGTTTGGCGACATCGCTCCCGAGACCGCGCCCCAGGCCGCCGCGGCGGTCAAGGCGGCGACCGCCCGGCGACCGACTGGACCGGCGTCTATGCCGGCGCCGCGACTCGGCGTCGGGCAACGGGGCACACCACCTATGCCTCGCCCTTTCCCGACGCCCGTGAAACGGCGACGCGGTGGACCTCGGCGGGGCTCTGGCCGGCGGGCAGATCGGCGCCGACTACCAGTTCGGCGCCCTGGTGGCCGGCGCGGAACTGTCCGGCGCCTGGACCCGCATGGTGGGCACCAGCACCTGCTTCGCCTCGGCGCCGGCCCCGGCGGCGTTCAATTGCGGCACCGGCGTGGAAGCGCTCTCGGCGCTCACCGCGCGGCTCGGCTACGCCTTCGGCCGCTCGCTCATCTATGCCCGCGGCGGCGCCGTCTGGGCGCGGCAGAACGATGCCTTCAACACCCATGCGCCCCATGCCCTGCGCCTGAGCTCAGTCGGCACCAACACCGGATGGACCGCCGGCGCCGGCATCGAATATGCGCTGCTGCCGGACCTTTCGGTGGGCCTCGAATACCGGCATTACGCATTCGGCGCGAGCGATGCCTTCGAGGCCCCGGCGACACCCACGCTCGCGGGCGTGAACGTCGCGCCGGACTCGCTGCGACTCGACACCGTGGCGCTGACGCTGAACTATCGCTTCGGCACCGGCGGCGGGCGCTAAGTCCCGCCCCGGGCGGCGGGGAGAAAGCGAGCAAGATGGACGCGGATTTCTGGCACGCGCGATGGACCGCCAACCAGATCGGCTTCCACGAAGGCAAGCCGAACGTCCATCTGGAGGCGCATCTCGATCGCCTGCGCCTCGCGCCGGGCGCCCGCCTGTTCCTGCCTCTGTGCGGGAAGACGCGGGACATCGCCTGGCTCCTGGCGCGCGGCTTCCGGGTCGCCGGCGCGGAGCTGAGCCCACTCGCGGTGGCGCAGCTGTTCGAGGAGCTGGGCGTCGCGCCGGAGATCGTGCCGGCCGGGCCGCTGGAGCTGCACCGCGCCCCAGGCCTCGACGTCTTCGTAGGCGACATCTTCACCCTGTCGGCGCAGCGGCTCGGGGCGGTGGATGCGGTCTATGACCGGGCGGCGCTGGTCGCCCTGCCCGCGCCCATGCGCCCGCTTTATGCCGCGCACCTCGCCGCCATGACCGCCCGCGCGCCGCAATTGCTCGTCTGCTTCACCTACGACCAGGCGCTGGCGGAGGGGCCGCCCTTCTCCGTCACTGCCGATGAGGTGCGCGCGCTCTACGGCACGGCCTACCGGGTGGAGCGGCTCGACAGCTGCCCGGTTCCCGGCGGGCTCCGGGGCAAGGTGCCGGCGCAGGAGGACGTGTGGCTGCTGGCGCGCGCGTGAGCGGCGCTCACAGCCGCGTCCAGACGGTCTTGAGGTCGGAATATTTCTCTAGCGCGTGCAAGGACTTGTCGCGTCCGAAGCCGGACTGCTTCACGCCGCCGAAGGGCGTGGTGATGTCGTCCGCGTCGAAGCAGTTCACATAAACGATGCCGGCCTTGAAGCGGCGCGCCACCTTGTGGGCGGCGCCGAGGTCTGCGCTCCACACGGAGGCGCCGAGGCCGTAGACGGTGCCGTTGGCGATCTCCACCGCCTGATCGAGGCCGTCGAAGCCGATCACCGAGAGCACCGGCCCGAAAATCTCCTGCTGCGCCAGAGACGAGGACGGCGCCACGTCATCGAACACGGTGGGGGCGACGAAGGCGCCGCCGCTGTCCTCGCGCACCGCCGTGCCGCCCGCCACCAGCCGGGCGCCCTCCTTGAGGCCGCCGTCGATGGCTTTCAGGATGCGCTGCTGGTGCTCGCGGCTCACCACCGCGCCCGCGGGGGCGGCGGGATCGAGCGGATCGGCCGGCATCCAGCGCGGCGCCAGAGCGGCGACGCGGGCGACGAGGTCGGCGCGGATGCGGTTGTCCACCAGCAGCCGCGAGGCGGCGGTGCACATCTCGCCCTGGTTGAAGAAGATGCCGCCGGCCACCGCCTCGGCCACCGCGTCGAGGTCGCTCACGTCGTGCGCCACCACGAAGGCGGTCTTGCCGCCCAGCTCCAGATAGACCCGCTTCAGGTTGCTGTCGGCGGAATAGCGCATGAAATAGCGCCCCACCTCGGTGGAGCCGGTGAAGGCGATGGCGTCCACGTCCATGTGGAGGCCCAGCGCCTTGCCGGCCTCCGTGCCGAGGCCGGGCACCACGTTGAACACGCCGTCCGGAATGCCGGCCTCCTGCGCCAGCTCGGCGAGGCGCAGCGCGGTGAGCGGGCTTTCCTCGGCCGGCTTCAGCACCACCGAATTGCCCATGGCCAAAGCGGGCGCCACCTTCCAGGCGGCCATGATCATGGGGAAGTTCCAGGGCACCACGCGCCCACCACCCCGATCGGCTCGCGCAGGATCAGCGCCAGATTCTCCAGCGTGGTGGGCGCCACCTCGCCATAGACCTTGTCGGCGCACTCGCCGTAATAGGCGAAGCAGTCGGCCGCCGCGCGCGCGTCGATGGCGCGGGCGTCCGAGATCGGCTTGCCCATGTTGAGGGTCTCGGTGAGCGCCAGTTCCTCGCGGTTGGCGCGGATCAGCTCGGCGAAGCGCGCCAACGTGCGCTTGCGGTCGAGCGGCCGCAGGCCCGCCCAGCGGCGGTCCTCGAACGCGCGCCGCGCCGCCCTCACCGCCCGGTCCACGTCCTGCGCATCGCAGGCGGCGACCTCGGCCAGCACCTTGCCGGTGGCCGGGTTCACAGCGGAGAAGGTGCGCCCGGAGGCGGCCGGCACGAAGGCGCCGTCGATGAAGGCCTGCGTCCGGAAAGTGGGGTGGATTTCCGCCGCCCGTTCAGCCACCGCCATGATGAAACGCTCCCAAAACCGAACTCCGCGCAACCTCGCGCGGCGCCCCCGAGGCCGTCAAGCCGCAGCGGGACGAAACGCCGATGCGCGCAGGGCGCGAACTGTGGCGGAATTGCGATTTTTCGGTTCCTGTGCGTCAGCTTTCTGGTCTGATATAGAGGTATCTACACACAGGGTAGGGTTTGCGATCATGATTCTGCGGCGTCGACTGATGACCTCCACCAGCCTCGCCGCATTCCTGATCGGCCTCGCCGGCCTGCCGGCCGCGGCGGCCGACCTCGCCCCCAAGGCGCAGGCGGCGCCCCGCCAC